>JAIDKP010000374.1 GCA_029051445.1 Muribaculaceae bacterium
CATCCGGTGCTATAGTGCGGTCTACCTGTTCCATAAACACAAAAATACAGTTTTTTATTGATTCCCCTCTTTTTTACATACACAATCGGCATTTATGACCATTTTTCATTTTACGATACGACATATATGGATTACTTTTGTACAGTCAAAACCAATTCAAGTCAAAGAAACACATTTCCTTAATATATGAAATTACTGCAACCACTATGCATCGGTGCCCTGACCGCATCGATCGCCTGTGCCTGCTCAGAGCATCAGACCATACGCAATGTCGAGGATCCGACAGTTTACGTAAATCCGTTTATCGGAGCTGCCGACAACGGCCACACATATCCTGGAGCCACACGTCCATTCGGCATGGTTCAGCCGAGTCCAGTAACCGGAGCTGTCGGATGGCAGTACTGTGCCGAATATGTCAATGGAGATTCCACTATATGGGGATTCTCGCAGACTCACCTCAGCGGAACAGGCTGCATGGATCTTGGCAATATTCTTGTCATGCCTCTCACAGGAGAGCACATACGCCAATGGGACGCATACCGCAGTTCTTTCGACAAGTCCAGCGAGACAGCACGTCCCGGATACTATGCAGTCACTCTTGACGATGCGGGCGTGCGCGCCGAATTGACTGCGACGTCCCGCGTAGCACTGCACCGCTACACGTTCGAGACCCCGGAAAATGCCGCAGTCCTCATAGACCTTCAGCACGGTCCGACCTGGAATGAGAAGCAATATCACCGCCAGGTACTTGAATGCGAGACTGAATGGATCAACGATTCCACACTCACGGGCCATGTTGTCAACAGTGTGTGGATAAAACAGCCTTACTGGTTCGCGCTGCAGTTCAACAGACCGGTATCATCGGTCGACAATCTTCCGATGGCCGAGGATGAAAAAGGACAGCGTATAGTAGCAGGATTTGATCTCGCCAAAGGCGACAGGCTGCTCATGAAAGCCGCACTATCTACAGTCTCAACCGAAGGCGCACTCGCCAACATCGCGGCCGAACTTCCGGGGTGGGATTTCGATGCCGTTGCAACGGAAGCGCATGACGAATGGCGCGATCTGCTCAGCCGCATCGACATGGAGGGAACCGACGATCAGAAAAAGAACCTATACACATCTCTATACCACGCCTATGTACAGCCCAACCGCATAAGCGATGCCGACGGACGCTACCGCAATGCGGCCGACTCGGTAGTCAAAGCCACAGGAGACGGATTCTATTCTACATTCTCGCTATGGGACACCTATCGTGCCGCACATCCACTCTACACCATTCTCAACCCCGAGCGTGTGGACGGATTTGTCAATTCGCTCATCGAGCAAAGCGAAGTCCACGGCTACATACCGCTTTGGGCATTGTGGGGACGAGACACCGAATGCATGGTCGGAAACCACGGTGTCCCGGTGATCGCAGAAGCATTCAGAAAAGGATTCAAAGGCTTTGATGCCGAACGTGCTTATGATGCCGTGCGCCGCACACAGACTGTCCCACACGGGCCAAAATCACCATGGGACATTTACTTGAAATACGGTTATTTCCCAAGCGATCTGATTGAGAAAGAAAGCGTATCATCAACACTTGAGACCACCTACGACGACTATGCCGCTGCCGACATGGCACGCCGAATGGGCAAGACCGATGATGCCGAGATGTTTGCGGCTCGTGCCGATTACTATAAGAATCTATTTGACACAACCACACTGTTCATGCGTCCCCGCCTGAGCGACGGATCGTGGAAGGGGCCGTTCAATCCGTCGGCCATCGGCCATGCCGAATCGGTCGGAGGAGACTACACCGAAGGCAATGCATGGCAATACACCTGGCATGTACAGCACGACATAGACGGACTCATGGCTCTTTTCCCCGACCGTGAGACATTTGTGCAGCGGCTCGACTCGCTGTTCACCATCGAGCTGATAACCGACGCAAGCGACGTCACCGGACTGATCGGCCAGTATGCCCACGGCAACGAGCCTTCGCATCACGTCGCCTATCTTTACACTCTTGCCGGACGTCCCGACCGCACGGAAGAACTTATCAGAGAAATTTTCAACACACAGTATCATCCCTATCCCGAAGGATTATGCGGCAATGATGACTGCGGTCAGATGTCGGCATGGTACATTTTCTCTGCTATGGGATTCTACCCGGTCGATCCGGTGAGCGGCAACTACATCATCGGCGCGCCACAGATGCCCCGCATAACGATCGCGACTCCGTCGGGCAATGATTTCACCGTCATCGCCGAGAATATTTCGGAAGATAACAAGTATGTCGAAAGTGTCTCGCTAAATGGCAAGCCACTCGACCGCAACTACCTGACACACGAAGAGACCATCGCCGGCGGCGAACTCCGCTTCGTCATGTCGGCTACTCCGGCTGTCCGCTAAAAGCCGGACACTGTAACCAACAATTTACTGCAGGCGGCGTGTTTTAACGTCGCCTGCTTATTTTTGACAGAAGATTTGGCCGCAATAGGCATCGACAACCCGTTTTTTGTGCTTATCTTTGTCAATTGCAAAACTTTGCACCAAAGCACAACACATGTCGAGCGATATCACTGAATCAATCAAAGCCAAGAGCCCTTTCCGCCGTGGAGCCGACGACGGAATCATCATGGGGTTACTGCTTGTCGCAGTGTTCTTTACAGGGACGCTGTCATTCAGCTACACACTTGCATCAGATCTCACTCCCATACTCATGCTTGCCGGAGTGCCCCTGCTCACCTACTTTCTTCTGCGCAGATCCTACGTGCGTGACAACGGCATGACTTTGTTTTCCTCCCTGTGGATGCAAGGTATCGTCACATTCTTCTGCGGCTCGCTGATACTGGCAATCGTCATGTATGTCTACATGCGCTGGGGCAACCCCGGTTTCATGCGCGAGATGGTGAGCCGCATGTCGGAATTTTATGATTCCATGCCCGAAACTCCTCAAAGCCGCGAAGTCTCGCAGATTTTTCATACGATGCTTGATGAGAATGTGTTTCCCTCGGCAATCAACGTCGCTATAGAATCCATATGGCTCGGCGTATTTTCCGGTTCATTGCTGAGTATGCTCGCCACACTTGCAGCAAGAGCCCGCCGCGTCATACCGCGGTCTGATGACAACCGGTCCTGACCTCTTTCACCACACAGTCCGATACAATGACAAAAGACCTGACCGTCCCCGATATATCAGTTGTGATTCCACTCTACAATGAGGCGGAGTCTCTCCCCGAGTTGCATGCATGGATACACCGTGTCATGAGACAAAACAACTTCAGCCATGAGATCATATTTGTCAACGACGGCTCTACCGATGAATCATGGGAAGTGATCGAACGTTTAAGCAAAGAGAATCCGGAAGTAGGCGGAGTATGCTTCAGGCGCAACTACGGCAAGTCACCGGCTCTAAACACCGGATTCCGTATTGCCCGCGGCAAAGTTGTGATTACGATGGATGCCGACCTTCAGGACAGTCCAGATGAAATCCCTGAGCTCTACCGCATGATAACCGAAGACGGCTATGATCTCGTCTCAGGCTGGAAGAAGAAGCGTTACGACCCTCTGTCGAAAACAATCCCCACAAAGCTGTTCAACGCCACAGCACGCAAAGTAAGCGGCATTCACAATCTGCATGATTTCAACTGCGGACTCAAAGCCTACAGGCACGACGTGATAAAGCATATCGAGGTCTACGGCGACATGCACCGCTACATCCCCTATCTGGCCAAGAATGCCGGATTCAGCCGCATCGGAGAGAAAGTTGTCGCACACCAGGCCCGCAAGTATGGCAAGACAAAATTCGGCCTCGACAGGTTTGTCAACGGCTATCTTGATCTCGCCACTCTCTGGTTCACCAATAAATTCGGCATCAAGCCTATGCATTTCTTCGGGCTGCTTGGCTCGCTGATGTTTATGCTCGGATTCATCGCCGTGATTGTTGTCGGAGCGACAAAACTCTACAACATGTCACATGGCCGGCCGTATATTCTTGTGACCGACTCACCATACTTCTTTATCTCACTGGTAATGATGATACTCGGCACCCAGCTTTTTCTCACCGGATTTATCGGCGAACTCATCGTACGCAACGCCCCAGGGCGCAACCACTATGAAATTTCAGAGGAAATAATCCCCGAGACATCTGCCCGCGACCAGAAATGAAAAATATAGATTCCAGACTCCGGTTGCTTCCGGCCATTGCCGTGGCCGCCATTGCCGCCATGACTGCAGTCGTAGAATCATGCAACGATATCGGCTGTACCGATCTGCGCAGCTCCATACCTTTTGCGGGATTCTATTCTGCCTCGACAGAGACACAGATATCTGTAGACTCCTTACTCATCGGAGGCATCGGCGCACCCCATGACTCCCTTCTCACAGACTCCGGCGCAATCACATCAAGTCTTTATCTGCCATTCCGGTCTGACAAGACTTCGACATCTTTTTTCATCAAATACGTTGAAAAAGCACTTGATTTTCCGGAACTTGCCGACACTATCACATTTGAATACACCTCGACTCCATATTTTGCATCGGCCGACTGCGGAGCCATGTTTGTCTACGACATAACAGCCGTCGACTATACCAGGCATATCGTCGATTCAGTCGCAATCACCGACTCACTGGTCAATAACTTTGACATGGAGCGTATAAAAATATTTTTCAGGACATCAGAGACCGACGACCAGCAATGAGACGAATCCTACTGACGATCATCACCATTGTCGCCGCAGTCCTGCTATCAATGCCAGCAACGGCACAACGCCGCCGCATCAATCCCATCGAGAATCCGGCGACCCGCACACAACACATCAACAACAAAGCGCGCACCGATACTCTTGACCGTACCAACATTGTAGAAAAGACCGACGCAAGAGGCAACATCATTCTGGTCGACACTGTGACAGGCAAAGAGGTTGTAGACTCTACGCAGATTCCAATCGTGCCGCCCATGATATATCCGCTTGTATATTCAGCTTCCATCAGCGTCAACCTCTGGGATCCGATCATGCGGGCTTTAGGTCAGAAATACGGGCTTGTAGAATTCAGCGGAGAGTTCAACATGCACAACCGTTATATTCCGGTTTTCGAATTCGGCTTCGGACAAGCCGACAACACTCCCGACGGAAACAACTATCATTACCGTTCCCCGCTTGCCCCATACTTCCGTATCGGCATGAACTACAATTTCCTCTTCAACTCGTCGCCCGACTACATGGCGATGGCCGGAATACGATACGGTTTCTCACCATTCTCGTTTTCGGTCGACGGCACGAACACCAACTCGTCGTACTGGCAAGATGAAAACATAATACAGGTACCCTCACAGAACGTGACGGCCGGATACTTCGCCCTGCTTTTCAATCTGCGCATCAGAATAAGCGGCCCCGTGTATTTAGGATGGGCCTTCAGCTACCACTCCATACTGCACGAGAGCAAAACACCTTACGGCAAGCCGTGGTACATACCCGGCTACGGGACACGCACAAGCGCGATAAGCGGAGCTTTCTCCGTCACATACACACTCGATCTCACCGGTCGAAAGAAACGCCGTGAAAGGACTCTGCCCGGCACAAGTCCCATCACAGACGAGCTCCCCATACCCGGCAACCCGCCGGTGCGCGAGACAATAATTGAAGAAACTGAAATTCAACCAGAACCCTGATAACAATTTATACCGCAATGGAAACAATCGGACTATGCAGTGATCACGCCGGATATGAAATGAAAAAAATCATTGAAGGCTATCTTGAGACCAAAGGCATAAACTGCCACGACTACGGCACTTATTCGACCGAATCATGCGACTATCCAGACTTCGCACACCCGTGTGCAGAAGCTGTTGAAAACGGAACCCACAAGCGTGCCATCGCCCTATGCGGCAGCGGTAACGGCATCTCCATGACACTCAACAAGCATCAGGGCATACGTGCCGCAATCTGCTGGAAAGAGGAGCTTGCCGCTCTTGCACGTCAGCACAACGATGCCAACGTTCTGGTACTTCCCGCCCGATTCATCGACTCTGTCGACGCACTAAAGATTGTCGAGACATTCCTGTCGACTGATTTTGAAGGCGGACGCCACATACGTCGCGTCGAGAAAATCCCGGTGCATTAATTCACGAACAAAACAAACAGCTATATTTCAATCATCTACCCAATGCGTTACGTTTTGACACTTACCGCAGCAGCTTCTCTGGCACTGGCCTCATGCAGCCACGCTGACCGCCAGAATCCACTGATCGCCGAATCGTTCGGCACTCCCTACGAGATTCCGCCATTCGAGGAAATCACCTACGACGATTATCTTCCGGCAATCGAACTCGGCATCGCCCAGCAACAGGCAGCCGTAGACTCGATCGTCAACAACCCCGAAGCACCGACATTTGAGAACACAGTGCTCGCTCTCGACAATTCGAGTGACCTACTCACCCGCACAACGCTCATATTCAGCGCACTCGACGAGGCTGACAACACTCCTGAACTTATGGCCCTGAGCGACAAGATCTACCCGATGCTGTCGGCACACTCCGATGCCATATACATGAACGACGGACTGTTTCAGCGTGTGAAGACAATCTACGACAATATCGACTCACTTGATCTCGGCATACCCGAGAAGCGCATGATCGCCGACCTTTACCGCACATTTGCCCGCAACGGCGCATTGCTCAGCGATACCGACAAGCAAAAGCTCAAAGAGATCAACGCGAATCTCACTGACTATTACAACGTATTCAACAAAAATCTACTCGCTGCCACAAACGCTTTTGAGATCGTCGTAGACGACGAGTCACGCCTTGCCGGACTGCCCGCATCAAGCATCGCAGTCGCAGCCGAGGAGGCTGCAGACCGTGGTTATGGCGAGGAAAAATGGGTGTTCACACTCCATGCTCCGAGCCGTCTTCCCCTGCTCCAGTATGCCGAAGACCGTGACCTGCGCGAACAGATGTACAAAGGTTACACTACACTCGCGTCATCGGGCGACACCGACAACCGTCCTGTGATCAATGATATACTCAAGGCACGCTCACAAAAAGCCAGACTCCTCGGTTTCCCCGACTACGCCGCCTACATGACCGACAACGTAATGGCAAAAACACCGGAAGCTGCCGAGAATCTGCTCATGCAGCTCTGGACTCCCGCTCTGAAACGTGTTGGCGAAGAGGTCGCAGAAATGCAGGCTATCGTTGACCGCGACGGAGGCAATTTCAAGATCGAGCCGTGGGACTATTACTATTATGCCGAGAAGGTGCGTCAGGACAAATATGATTTCTCAGAAGACGCGACACGCCCATACTTCCATGTCGACTCAGTGCGCAACGGCATCTTCATGCTCGCAAACAAACTCTACGGCATTACCGCTACCGAGCTTCCCGATGCTCCGAAATATCATCCCGACGTGAAGGTCTACGATCTGCGTGATGCCGACGGCTCACACATCGCCACATTCTTCACCGACTATTTCACACGCGCCACAAAACGCCAGGGTGCCTGGATGTCGAACTTCTCGCTTGAGTACGTCGACGAGAACGGCAACTCTGTACGCCCGATCGTCTACAACGTAGGCAACTTCTCGCGTCCCACTGCCGATCAGCCCTCATTGCTGTCACTCGATGAGGTGACTACGATGTTCCATGAGTTCGGCCACGGCCTCCACGGCATGCTCACCAACGCCCGCTACAAAGGTCAGAGCGGCACATCGGTTGACCGCGATTTTGTGGAGCTTCCCTCGCAGATCCACGAGCACTGGGCATTTGAGCGCGAGTTCCTTCCTCTCTACGCCCATCACTACCAGACCGGCGAAGTTATCCCCGACAGTCTTGTGAACAAAATGGAAGCAGCTTCAACCCATCGCGCAGGATTCGACATGGCCGAGCGTGTGAGCGCAGCCCTTCTTGACCTTGCCTACGGCCACGTAAACCCCGCAGAAGGTGAGACAATAGACATCGAGGGCTTCGAGAACGAGGTCGGCACACGTCTCAATCTTCCGAAAGAACTCACCTACCGCTACCGTTCGCCCTACTTCAAACATATCTTCGGCAGCGACGGCTACGCTTCGGGCTACTACACCTACATGTGGGCCGAGGTGCTCGATTGCGACGGCTATGAGCTCTTCAAGGAAAAAGGCATATTTGATCCCGAGACAGCCGCATCATTCCGCCACAACGTGCTCGAGCCCGGCGGCAGCGAGGATCCGATGACCCTCTATGTGCGCTTCCGCGGCCATGAGCCTCAGGTAGGCGCTGTTCTGCGCAAATATGGTCTCGACTGATTTTAGCCACCAGACAGTATATAACAGATAATGAAATACAGCCACATAATGACTGCAGCAATTCTGCCTCTGGCAGTTGCCTGCGGAGGCAACGGAGCCGTCGACAACGGTTCCGATGCCCCGATGATCGACAAGACCGACTTCAAGGCGACCTCGCGTGTGTTTTCAACTGAAGCGATGTCGGCACTCGGCCGCCTCAGCTCGCCTACACTGTCGCCCGACGGCAACACCGTGCTCTACAGTCTCGCCTATGAAAGCGTAGAACAGAACCGCTCCAACGCCTGCCTCTACACAATTCCCGCCACCGGCGGCGAGTCGACACGCATCACTGCCACTCCGAAAAGCGAGAGCAACGCCGTGTGGATCGACGGAGGCAAACGCATCGCGTTTCTCTCAGCCGAGACCGGCAAAGGCCAGGTATGGGTGATGAACGCCGACGGCAGCGCACGCAAGCAACTCACCGACATCGAGGCCGGTGTCGACGGATTCCGCATCTCTCCCGACCAGAGCCGCATTGTGATGATCTCACCGGTGAAATATGCCCGCACAGCCAAGGATATCTATCCCGACCTGCCCAAAGCAACAGGCCGCGTCATAGACGATCTGATGTATAAACACTGGGATGAATGGGTGACAGAGATACCTCATCCTTTCATCGCAGAAATAGATCTTGAGAAAGGCACATGCGGTGAAGCCAAGGATGTAATGCCTGATGAACCGTATGAGGCTCCCGTAAAACCGTTCGGCGGCATAGAGAGCATCGCATGGACTCCTGACTCCAAGGGAATTGTTTACGTCTCAAAGAAATCCAAAGGTCAGGACTACGCTCTGTCAACCAACTCAAATCTCTATCATTTCGACATCGCGTCGGGTACAACCGTATGTCTCACTGAAGGAAACAACGGCTACGACACAAATCCCACATTCTCACCCGACGGGACCAAGCTGGCATGGCTTAGCATGGAACATGACGGATATGAGAGCGACAAAAACCGCATAATGGTGCTCGACACCACTACGGGTGAGAAAACCGATCTAACCGCCGACTGGGATTACACTGTCGACGACATCCAGTGGGCTCCCGACAGCAAGTCGATCTACTTCCTCGCCTATCGTGGCGGTGTAAAGCCGATTTTCAACATCGCGCTTGACACCAAAGAAGTGAAGACCGTAGCGGAGGGTGTATGCGACTATGAGGGTATAACTCCTTTGTCCGACGGATCGCTGATCGCACTGGCTCACTCACTGACCGCTCCCAACGACATGTACCGCATCGCCGCCGACGGCACACAGACACGCATGACCGACATCAACGCCGATGTGCTCGCACAGGTCGATATGCCGACTGTCGAGAAACGCATGGTGCCCGCAACCGACGGCAAGGAGATCACAACATGGGTGGTTTACCCGCCAAACTTCGATCCGACGAAGAAATATCCCGCCATACTCTACTGTCAGGGCGGCCCGCAGTCGGCAGTCAGCCAGTTCTGGAGCTACCGCTGGAATCTCTCGCTCATGGCATCGCAGGGCTATATCGTCATCGCCCCCAACCGTCGCGGACTCCCAGGCTTCGGCACTGAGTGGAACGCACAGATTTCAGGCGATTACGGAGGCCAGAACATGCGTGACTATCTCAGCGCAGTCGACTACATGAAGAAAGAGCCGTATGTCGACGACGAACGCATCGGCGCAGTAGGTGCATCGTATGGCGGCTTCTCGGTATACTGGCTTGCCGGCCACCACGAAAACCGCTTCGCCTGCCTGATCGCCCATGCCGGCATCTTCAACCTTGAGGCACAGTATCTCGAGACTGAGGAGCTTTTCTTCGCCAACTGGGACCTCGGCGGCCCGTTCTGGGATAAGAACAACGCCACCGCACAGCGCACATTCGCCACGTCGCCCCACAAGTTCGTGGACAAGTGGACCGCGCCGATCCTCATCACCCACGGCGAATATGACTACCGCATACTTTCGTCGCAGGGCGAAATGGCCTTCAATGCCGCGCGCCTGCGTGGCATCCCCGCCGAGATGCTCATATTCCCCGATGAAAACCACTGGATCCTGAAACCTCAGAACTCAGTAATGTGGCAGCGCGTGTTCTTCCGCTGGCTCGACCGCTGGCTGAAGCCCGAAGCAAAGTAAACACACCTACAGTATTACTCAAAAGAAGCTGTCTAACAAGTAAACTGCACCCCAAAAGTTATTTGTCTAACTTTTGGGGTGCAGCTCATTTTTACACACCTTCTTTCAAATCCTTATTGCAGAACCATATTCTCCTACTCACATCCGGCCGATACGTAGAGGATTTCGGCGGGGGTCAGGATCTCGAGCGCACGCGCTCCTTTGTCAGTGCCGGTGAGGTATGCAATGCGGTCGGTAGCGGCGATGTGATCATCGGCAACTATCTGGCGGACAGCCTCGACAGAATGTCCGGGTACAAAACAGTCGGTGCGCGAGTCAAGGTAGGCTTTCACGCCATAGCTCAGTGCAAGCCAACGCTGCACGCTGGTATTATGGCATATAGCAAATGTGGGGATACTTCCTCTGAAAGAGGCGATGAAGCGGGCGGAGACTCCACGGTAGGCATCGGTGAGAATGGCTTTTGTACCGACTTTATTTTCCGACATGACAGCCTCATGAGCAAGGAAAGACGGAATTGCAGCGTCGAGCAACGGCGGCACATCCATCTTGTTTTTCAATCCTTTCTCTACCTCCTTGGCCACACTGGTCATGATACCGACGGCCTCAAGCGGATATTTGCCGTAGGCAGTCTCCCCCGAGAGCATCATCGCATCGGCACGCTGGTAGACAGCATTGGCCACATCGGAGATCTCGGCACGTGTGGGACGCGGATGCTCAATCATGGTGTGAAGCATCTGTGTGGCTACAATCACCGGCTTATGAGCCGTTATACATTTGTGTATCAGCATTGACTGTATGCCGGGGATTCGTTCGGCAGCAACCTCTATACCAAGATCGCCACGAGCCACCATGATTCCGTAGGAAGCATCGAGGATCTCATCTATGTTGTCTATTCCTTCCTGATTTTCAATCTTTGAGATAATCTTAGCCTCAGAGCCAAGCGAGTCGAGAATTTCCTGCACCTCCCTGACATCGGCTGCCGAACGAACAAACGAATGAGCAATAAAGTCCACCCCAAGCTCGACTCCATACCCGATGTTGACGCGGTCGCGCTCGGTCACAGCCGGAAGATCGACACTTACACCAGGTAGATTCACGCTTTTGCGTGAGCCAAGCATACCATCGTTTGAGGCCCGCGCCACTATTGTTTTTCCATCTGCCTCGATAACTTCAAACTCCAGTTCGCCATCATCGACAAGCATAAGATCACCAACTTTCAAGACCCTGGCAATGCCGGCGTAACTGAGGCAGATCTCGTCGCATGAAGTAGATCCGTCGGGCGCACCTACAATCCTGACAACGTCTCCTGTATGGATCTCGAGCGGCTCGCCGGTGACAGTAGCTGTAGTGCGTATCTCCGGACCTTTTGTATCCATCATTACCGCAAGTGAAGGATCAGCTTCACGTGTATTCTCTATGATCTGTTTAAACCCGTCATATCCCAGATGCGCCGAGTTCATTCTCACTACGTTGACACCTGCTTTTGCAAGTGACCTGATGAACTCCACTTCACAACGCTTATCGGAAACCGTCGCTATAATCTTCGTAAATTTCTGCATACAATTATCTTATCTAAGCTCGACAATATACCGTAGTTTTCGCTTCTAACGCAAAAGAGCCGCAAATCATTGACTTGCAGCTCTTTTAGCGGAAAGGCAGGGATTCGAACCCTGGGTACCCGCAAGGGTACAACGGTTTTCGAGACCGCCCCGATCGACCACTCC
>JAIDKP010000375.1 GCA_029051445.1 Muribaculaceae bacterium
GGCTTTTGTTGTACCTAAGACCAAAGGAGAGGGACGCTGTCTGTCGCTTGCAGCTACCGATGCCCCGAATGTGGTTATCAAAGCCCTGAAACGTGCCGATGACGGCAAAGGCTATATTGTGCGTGTCTATGAAACGGCCGGTCGGCCGACGCAAGCCTGTATAATGTTTGCCGCTAAACTCATTTCCGCCCAAAAGGCCGATGGCACAGAGAAAGTCATTGCCGATGCTACAACCGACGGCAACAGGTTGGCTGTGGATCTTAAAGCCAATGGCATGGCGACCTACCTTGTTTATTTCGACGAGATGGAGCCCGTGTCGCCGAAGATGGCCGCAGTGTCACTTCCCTACAACTACTGCGGTATCACTTATAATGGTTTCCGTCATGACGGACGTCTCAACGGCGGTCTCAGCTATCCGGCTGAGATTATGCCGGATGAAATTGTGAAAAACGGGGTGAAATTCGCTATAGAGAAGCAGCCAGCCGAAAATGTTGTGCTTTGCAGTGGCGACACAGTCGTGTTGCCTGAAGGAAACTGGAGCAGGCTCCATCTGCTCATGGCAGCCGATACCGAGGGACGCGATCTCAGAGCAGACCTGACAGTAGGGGATGTGACCACGACTGTCGACATCCCGTCGTATACAGGCTACATAGGCCAGTGGGGGCATCATGCACATAATGCTCCCGGCGGTTACGACTGGGGGCATCAAGGTTTCAGCAGGGGGTATCTTAAAGAACCGCGTGTGGTCTATGCCGGTACACACCGTCACAGTCAGACTCGCGATGAAGTTTACGAGAATGCTTATTTATGGGATGTGCAGGTCGATATACCAACCGATGCCGAGACTTTAATACTGCCCGATGACAAGAACATCATACTTGTTGCCGCTACTGTGACAGCCGGAGATCTCCGGCCGGCTGTGGCTGCTGCACCGCTCTTTAGAACCGGTAACCGCGCGTCGGAGAGTAATGATACCGCTACTGATTCCGTGCCTGCCAATCTGCTTGTCCCTGACATGATAATATCATATACCGGTGGCGCGAGGGAGTCCAATCATCCAAGTAAGCTGCTTGACAACAACGTTGATACAAAATGGTCCGACAAAACACTGCCTGCCAGTGTGGTTTTTGATCTCGGCAAACCGACAGTTGTGACAGGCTGGACAATTATCTGCAATGAGCGGAAGAGAGCCGAACGTCTTGTATCCGGCTGTTTTCTTCTTGGTCGTGACAGCCTTGACGAGGAGTGGCGCACCATTGACCAATTTACCGGAAACAACAGGAGCGAGATCAACCGCAAACTGACCAGCCCGGAGCAAGTGCGCTATGTAAAGCTTATGGTCACGCAGCCTGCGCAGGAACCCGGCGGCAAGACGACCTCTATCTCCGAGTTCAGACTATATTGACCTGCCGGGGGGCAGATATAGACAGGTTATTTGTTGCGGAGGAGGGTGCGGTAGCGGTAGGCGATGCCCGAGCCGGGATCGGTCATGGTTTCCGTGATGGCGGTCGTGTGCCAGTCAGCGGGGTCGATAGCCGGGAAAAAGGTGTCGGCATCGGGGCGTTCGATGAGAATTTCTGTAAGCTCAATTCTTTCGGCCAACGGCATGGCCGCCTTGTAGATCTGCGCTCCGCCGATGATGAAAATGTCGTCGTCGCCTGCGAGAGCTATGGCCATGTCGAGCGAGGATGTGACCTCGGCTCCGGGCAGCGTCAGTCCATGCTGCCGGCTGACAACTATGTTGCGGCGGTTGGGGAGGGCACCTTTCGGGAGGGCGTCGAATGTCTTGCGCCCCATGATTATGGTGTGGCCGGTGGTGAACTCGCGGAAACGTCGGAGGTCGCTTTTGATGTAGTATAGCTGGTCGCCGTTTTTACCGATGGCAAGATCGGTTGTGACGGCTACTATGATTGTTGTCATGGAATGTTGATCGGGATTGCCGCGATTGCCGCATAGATGGCCAGTATGACGCAAATCGGGATGTAGCTCAGGCGGTAACGTCGTGTGGCGAAGAAGTGTCCGGCCTGATATGCCACGATGATGTCGAGCATGGGTACGTAGGTCGGCAGGTTGCGGTGGTCGGCGACAATGAGGATGAGTGTGGCGAGAAAGAGCAGTGTGATGAACCCGTTGAACGCGCGTCGCGCCGAGTTGTAGCTCATCACTTTTATAAGATTGGCAAATGTGAACAGCAGTCCTATGACTCCGGTGAAGGCGGTTGTGACGAGTCCGGTGATATATTCCGAATGGTCGGCCGACGGCGTAACCGGTCTGAGTTCCGGCAAGCTGATTGAATCCGGCGGGATTATTCCGAATCCGAGGAGTATCCACAGTGGAGTGACTATGCCCATGACTATTGCAAGTATCGCGCGCAGGTCAAATATTTTCATCTGTATTGTGCCGAGGATGAATACCGGCATAAGGAAGATGATGTTGTACTGGAACAGTGCGGCGAGTGCCAGCAGCATGAAAAGAAGGTAGGTCGATCTTGTTGCCGCCGGGCTTGCGTAGGTGGAGAAAAGCAGGGCGGTGAGCAGCATGACGGCGAGGGCTATAAATGAACCGCTGCTGAAGTATCGCAGTGCGTCGGGCTGTGCGAGCTGCATGAAGAAGAAGAACCCGACGAAGATCCATGTGATCGACCGCATCAGTCTGTATGTGCGGTTGATGACGAGCAGTGTGAATGCGATCGCGATGTTGGCAGCGATGTTGACGGCAAATGAAACGGTTTCCGGTGCGAGCCATGTGTCGGGTGGCGGAAACACTGTCGCCGGTATCTGCGGAACCGCTGTGCCTGAGAGTCTTGCCGCTGCAGCGCATACGGCGACAATCATGAGCATGATTGCCGCCGCGCGCGAGTGGATGTATTTTGTGGGTGTTGTCTTCACTTTGCCGATGTGACATCACGGCCTATGTCGCGGCGGTATGCCATGCCGTCGAATGTGATGCCTGAGAGTGAACGGTAGCTTTTTTCAAGAGCCTCGGGAAGTGTTGCGGCCAGAGAGGTGACTGCGATGACGCGTCCGCCGGAGGTGACGATGCTGTCTCCCTCCTTTTTGGTTCCGGCGTGGAAGATCAGCGATTCGCATGCGGCGTTATCGAGTCCTTTGACCGTCTTTCCTTTTTCATAGGCTTCGGGGTATCCGCCGGAGACTGCAATGACCGTTGCGGCGGCAAGCGGTGAATGCTTCAGCGGCAGATCGGCGAGATCGCCGCGTGCGGCAGCCTCGAGAAGCGGGACAATGTCGGAGTCGATGCGCGGCATCACGGCTTCGGTCTCCGGGTCGCCCATGCGCACGTTGTACTCGATCACCATCGGCTCGCCTTCGACGTTGATGAGACCGAGGAAGATGAATCCGCGGTATAGCCTTCCCTCCTCTATCAGTCCGTTGATTGTGGGGAGGATAATGCGTTCCTCGACTTTTGCCATGAAGGTTTCGTCGGCAAAAGGCACGGGGCTGACGGCACCCATGCCGCCGGTGTTGAGGCCAGTGTCGCCTTCGCCGATGCGTTTGTAGTCTTTTGCGACCGGCAGGATGCGGTATCCTCCGTTTCCGTCGGTGAGCACGAATACCGAGCACTCTATGCCGCTCAGGAACTCTTCGATGACAACTGTCGCCGATGATTGTCCGAACATGCCTCCGAGCATTTCGGCCAGTGCTTTCTTAGCTTCGTCGAGCGAGTCGATGATGAGCACTCCCTTGCCTGCGGCGAGTCCGTCGGCTTTGAGTACGTAGGGTGCTTTGAGTGTCTCGAGGAAATTGTAGCCTTCTTCGAGTGTGTCGGCGGTGAAGCTGCGGTAGCGCGCGGTGGGTATGCCGTGGCGCGTCATGAATGCTTTTGCCACATCCTTGCTCCCCTCGAGTTCGGCGCCTGCTTTCGTGGGGCCGACCACGAGCACGTCTTTGCCCTGGAAGTAGTCGGTTATGCCTGCTACGAGCGGGTCTTCGTTGCCGACAACAATCATGTCTATTCCGAGATCCTTCACGGTTTTCTCGACGGCCGGAAAGTCGAGCGGGCTGAGCTGCAGGTTTTCTCCGTAGGCGTCTGTGCCTCCGTTGCCTGGCGCTATATAGAGTTTTTCAACTTTGGGACTCTTTGAGATTTTCCATGCGAGAGCCGATTCGCGGCCTCCGCTGCCGAGCAGAAGTATACGCATAATGCTTAGTCGTTGTTATCGGTGGTGTCGTTTTTCTTTGTGAAGTCGGGTCGGGTTTTCCATCCGGCGCGTCTTTCGCGCATGATCGGCCCGTCGCTTGGCGGTAGCGATGGAGTCTTTCCCTCGATCTGCAGTCCGTTATTTTCTTTTTTACGGAAGGGATACGGGCTGTCGGCGAAGCGTCGCCCTCCGCTGCGTTTTTCTTTTGCATCGCGGTCGCGGAAGTTGTCTTTCGCTCCGTTGCGGCGGTCGGATGTCTGCTGACGCTTTCGGTCGTCGGCTTTGTCGAATGCCTTGCGGAAGCGGTCGCCAGGGGTCTGGCGTCCGTCGCGTCCGCCAAATCCTTTTTTAGCGGCTCCCGCGCGCCACTCGTCGTCGCTCATGCATCGTCGTGCCGGTTTGCGGTCTTTGCTCTGATCCTCGCGGTTGCGGTGCTTGAATTCGCCTCCTGCCCGACGGAAGTCGCTTCGTTTTCCGTCGAAGATAACGTATTCCATGAGGGTGCACTGCAACGCTCCGTTGAGCATTGGTATTTTTTCAGATGGCGCAAGGCCTATTTTTGCGAAGTATTCGTCGCGGTATCCGATTACCCATGCATGATATCCCCGGAAAACATGTTTGAGCTTGGAGCCGAGCATTGCGTAAAGCCCTTCCATGTCGGCCACGTTGATGCGTTCGCCATAGGGCGGGTTGGTGACCATGATTCCGCCTTCAGGTGCTTCATCCCACTGTGCGAGTGCCTTTGCTTCTATTTTGATGTATTTCTGGACTCCTGCGCTGTGTATGTTGCGTTGTGCTATGGCTATTGCCGCAGGCGAGATGTCGGCGCCCTTGATGCTGCATGTCACCTCGCGTTCCTGCGAGTCGTCGTTGTAGATGCTGTCGAAGAGTTCAGCGTCAAAGTCCTTCCAGCTCTCAAAGGCAAATTTTGTCCTGAAGACACCCGGATTGATGTTGGCGGCTATGAGAGCGGCCTCGATGAGGAATGTGCCCGATCCGCACATCGGGTCGACAAACGGGCATTCGCCGCGCCAGCCTGAGCGGAGTATGATGCCTGCGGCGAGAACCTCGTTGATGGGGGCCTCGGTCTGCGCCACGCGGTAGCCGCGCTTGTGAAGCGACTCTCCCGAGCTGTCGAGCGAGAGGGTTACTCGGTCGCCGTCGATGTGCAGATTGATGAGGATGTCGGCATCGTGGGTCGACACGCGGGGTCGCTTGTCGCCGTAGTGGTCGCGGAACCAGTCGACGATGGCGTCTTTGACGCGGTAGGTGGCGTAGCGCGAGTGACTGAATTCCTCGCTGTTTGCCACAGTGTCGACCGCAAATGTCTTGTCGGGTCCGAAGAGCGTCGCCCAGTTGAATTCCTTTGCCATTTCATAGAGTTCGTCGGTCGACGAGGCAAAGAATTTGTAAAATGGTTTGAGTATTCTCAGAGCCGTGCGGCAGCACATGTTGGCGCGGTAAAGCGTCTCAAGGTTTCCGTCAAACGATACCATGCGGCATCCGGGCTGCACATTTTCCGCGCCGATCGCGCGCAGTTCTTCTGCCAAAATTTCTTCGAGGCCCTGGAAGGTTTTGGCCACCATTTCAAATCGCTCCATTGTATTCTTTTTCCTCCTGAGGTGGGTTGGGGTATTCTGACTGCAAAGTTAGTCAGTTTCTCCGGTTGGTGAAATCAAAAAATCGCCGTTTCTCGTCGTCCGACAGTGACGAGTAGCCTGAATGCCGTATTTTTTCGAGTACATCGTCGACATTGTGGCTCTGCGGAGGTGCTGTCGTTCTGCCGGTCTTGCGCTGTCTCCACGGATCGGGTCGGCGTGAACGCAGCATGTTGGCCAGTGAGTCGAGCAGGCGGTTGAGTGGTGCGGTCATGTCGTGTCCGCGCCTCATCTGAAGACCGAATACGGCTCCTGCGGCTATACCTGCTGCGTGGGTCAGCGCGCTCACGGTATCGGGCCTGCTTCCGGCAAGAAAGAGGGCTGCAAGAATCAGTGCTATCCACTTGATGCGCACCATGCCCAGCAGAAACACCCTGACTTGGAAATCAGGCATTATGATTGCTGTTGCGGTTATGATTGCGAGCACCGCGGCCGACGAGCCGAGCAGTCCGCTGCCGCCTGCCGCCTGATCGGTGTAGGCCGCAAGTGCATAGATAGCGGCACCCGAGAGTCCGCCGAGCAGATATAGCCCCAGCAGCTGGCGCGACGTGCACGCCATGCGGAATATCGTGGCGAATCCATAGAGCCACAGCATGTTGAGCGCCGCATGCCATACATCTTCCTGTGTGAACATATAGGTGATTGCCGTCCAAGGCTTCATGAGCCATGCGCGGCCCGAGGGGGGCATGGCGAGCCAGTCGAACACTATGCTCGCGTTTTGTCCTGTCGAGGCCGATATTATCACACCGGCGATGCGTCCGACAAAGAGTATGGCTACGTTTATGATGATTATGCGCATCACAAGCGAGCGTGTGAGCCACCAGGCTTTGAATCTGTAGAGGTAATGTGCCATTGATGTTTACCACCGCCGGTGGAAAAGTCCGCTGCGTTTCCAATAGAGTATCATCACCAGTCCGATCAGCATTCCGCCGAGGTGGGCGAAGTGTGCTACGTTGTCGCCCACGCTGTTCTGCAGACCGAGAAGCAGCTCGATTCCGGCATATCCGGCCACCATCCATTTTGCCTTGACCGGCACGGGGATAAACATGATATACAGCGGCATGTCGGGCCACAGCATACCGAATGCAAGCAGAATGCCGTAGATCGCTCCCGATGCTCCTACAGTGGCGTTGTTGAGCAGAATGTTGAAGTGGCCGAGTGCGGGTTCTATGTAGTTCATGCCCTGAGCTATGATACCGGCACCGTTTTTCATCACCTCATCGATCATCTGCGGGGTGAGATGCGACTCGGCGTTGCCGATCATCACGGCATAGACACCTTCCTGTATCAGTGCGGCTCCGATGCCACACGAGATGTAGTAAAAGAGAAATCTCGCCGACCCGAGTGTGCGCTCGAGCAGCGCGCCGAACATGAACAGCGCAAACATGTTCATGAACAGATGCATGAACGATGCGTGGATAAACATGTAGGTGAGCAGCTGCGCCGGGTTGAACAGCGGCGACGAGAAGTAGTGCAGTCCGCCGATGTCCGATATGTCGAGACCGATCTTGCGTCCCAGCACCCATGTCGCAAGCCACACGATCGCGTTGATGATAAGCAGGTTTTTGGTGACAGGCGGCAGATTGGAGAATATTGAGTTGCGGTACATTCTGTTTCCTTTTGTTGCTTGAGTTTATTCTGTTGCTGTTTTTTTGCCGAAGAAGCGGTCGACGATGAGCGAGAGAGCGCCGTCGCCGGTGACGTTGCAGGCTGTGCCGAAGCTGTCCATGGCGATGTAGAGGGCGATCATCAGCGCGTTGTCGGCATCTGAGAAACCGAGGATCGAGCTGAGCAGACCGAGCGAGGCCATGACCGCGCCTCCCGGCACTCCCGGAGCGGCCACGATCGTGATGGCGAGCATGGCGATGAAATAGGCGTAGGTGCCGAGGTCATACGGCATACCGTGCATTATCATCAGTGCCAGCGAGCATGCCACGAGCTTGAGCACGCTGCCCGACATATGTATCGTGGCACAGAGCGGCACCGTGAATCCGGCCACCGGCTCGCTCACGCCAAGTTTGACCGCCTGCCGGAGCGTGACGGGTATCGTGGCAGCCGACGACTGTGTGCCGAGTGCGGTGAAGTAGGCCGGCATCATAGTCCAGAGCAGTTTCAGCGGGTTCTTGCCGTGTCGCGAGAACATGGCCGCGATACTGTACTGGAAAACCAGCAGGAAGATGTGGAGCGCGAAAATCACCACGATTATCTTCACGAATGTCGACAGGATCGTGCCTACCTGGCCGCTGACGGTCATCGACAGGAATATGCCGAAGATATAGAGCGGCAGCAGCGGCACGATCGCCCTGTTGATCACCTTGACCATGACATCGCGGAAGTCGCTGAGCACGTTGCGCAGCGCTCCCGTGCCACGCGTGAGCGCGGCCGTTCCGAGTCCGAGCACAAACGATATGACCAGCGCCGAGTTCACGGCCATGAGCGGCGGCATCTCTATTGTGAAGAATGCGGCCGGAGCCTCTGCTCCGGCTGTCCCTGTCGCGGCGATATACTGCATGGGCTGGATCATCGACGGGAAGAAAGCCACTCCGGTGAAGTAGCTGAGAAATCCGGCGAAAAGTGTGGCCACATAAGCCAGAACAGCCGTAAACAGCAGCATCTTGCCTGCGCGAGAACCGATATCGGCGATTGCCGGTGCCACAAATCCGAGAATGATCAGCGGTATGCAGAACCCGAGAAACTGGCTGAATATCGCGTTGAATGTCGCGAAGCAACGCGAGAGCCAAAGCGGGAAAAACATGCCGCAGCCGATGCCGCAGCCGATAGCGATGAAGATACAGACCAGGAGGCCCGGACGCCATCTCTTTTTTTGCGTGGATTGTGTCATGGTAAGTCGATCGTGCGTTGACAGGGTGAATGTACAAAGATAATGAATTCCCATTAGATTTCCCCATATCACTCATGTAGCGTCCAGGCCTTAGCACCCTCACCGTCCCGAACCCCGTCGAATACGGGAATTAACATTCAGCCCCACATCGAGCCGCAGGCGATGGTGTGGGGGCAGATGATGGATAACATGCTTGGCCTCGGAGAGGTCAGTTAACCGACGTCTTCGACGGAACATCCTCCTCCGCTGCTGCTCATATGTTTTATAGCATACCAAATCTATGAATGGTAATTTCAATATGAAATATTGAAATTATTATTTTTGTAAAAAATAGAGTGTATTTCTGTACTTGATGTGAAAGACAGAAATTGCGATGAGGAGAAATCCTCATCGCAATTTGACTATGTTGTCAGAGTTGCTCTTGTGCGTTACTGTCTGTGGTAATACTTACACCTGAGCCTCCTGAGCCTCCTGAGCCCGATCCACCTCCCGATGAAAATCCGGGGCAAAGTCCGGTGAAGCTTTCTCCATTCTCATCTTTGCAGAAAACTCCTACGATCTGGTCGTCAGGATTCTTTATGTAGGAGCAACCATCTTCCAACGAACTTCCACATGATGGCATAATTCCGCTTTCCGGGAGGACAGGACACGGTGCTGTTATTTGACACTTGATGAGATACTTGGAGTCCCGCGTTCCTTCTCTCTTCATCTCTTCTATAGAGACAGGAGTCAGTGGTGTAGTGATCATGATATAAGGATTTAAGTAAAACAATAGTAAACCTGTTATGTAAATATGAACAAAGAGAGTGATGCCTTAGTTCGAGAAGATCGGAGATTTTTTGTTATCGTACAATTGGTGTTTTTGTTTTTTTGTTTTTTGTTCTCATCTTCGCTTACTATTGCTCAGGATAATTTACGCAAATTCAGTGTCATTGTTCCGATCGTAGATAGATTATCGCAGCGTGAACTCATGGGGGGCTTTGACGTGCGCAATCCTTCTGATTCCTCGATTATTGCAATGTCATTGATGTTTGTAAGTGGGAAGGGTGCGTCGGCAGAGTTCAAGACTGAATTGGGTGAGGTCTTGTTGAAGGTTTACAATAAAGAAGCGGTTGTCGAAGACGGACGTTTGATTGGAATGAAGGTTGCCGACGATTATGAGCCGGAATGGGTTTTGCTTGATCTTCCGGAAAATGGAGGAGAGATAAGTATTGGTCAGGTCGCGCTTGGTCACCCTAAAAAGATGAAAAAGACCCTTAGTGAAGTGACTGTGACTGCATCTAAAGTAATGTTTTATCACAAGGGAGACACTCTTGTGTATAATGCCGATGCTTTTGTGTTGGCCGAAGGGTCGATGCTTGATGCGTTGCTTGAGCAACTGCCGGGTGTGAAACTTGGCAATGATGGGGTTATCACGGTCAATGGAAAGCGAGTCGACAACCTGCTGCTTAATGGCAAAGATCTATTCAACGGCAAAAATGAGTTGATGCTTGACAATCTTGCTGCATATACGGTTAAAGATATCGCGGTCTACAACAAGCGCAGCCGGGCGGCCGAGCTGATGAATGACGATGCGGTAGGGGAAACAAAGCATGTCATGGACGTGAGGTTAAAACGACAATATTCTATTGGATGGATAGTAAATGCTGAAGCCGGCTACGGTACTCATGACCGATATCTCGGCAAGTTGTTCGGCATGTGGTTCTCTGATAATGTGTCGGCTACGCTATATAGTGGTATCAATAATCTTTCTGATGCTAATAAACCGGGTAAGCAGGATGGATCATGGAGTCATGAGAATATGGGTGAAGGTGTTATGACCAGACAATATGGTGGGATGACATATATTGCTCAGGGGCAAGCCGACCGATGGATAGTACAAGGCGACATTGATGCTTGTCATGTCACATCCGATATTGACAATACTACTGATCGGAGATATTATCTCGCCGGAGGTGATGCGTTTGAGAATTTTTGGCAGCGTGGACGCAACAAATCATTACAACTCTCAACTGATCACACTGCCTATATGAAATTCGGGGATCGCACAGCATTGGAAGTGAAGCCTGAATTCCGATACGAGAAACTTGACCGCAATGATGTATTGACCTCAGTTTCATTGAATCAGGAAGTCGCTGATTTGAGCCTGGATCTTGTTGAGTGTGTGTATGCGGGTGAAAATGCTTTGCGGCATCATATTATCAACCGTCAGCTTGATACAAGCACGTCGGGACAAAGAGGTGTGCATGGTAAACTGAAACTTGAGAATACTATCAGAGTCAAGTCTACGGGTACAAAGGGCATGATGACCATTGGAGCTGAGGGGCGTATAAATGACAAGAGAAACGACGTGATGTCGGAGCAAACTCTCAATTATGGATATGCAGGTCTGCCGACGCATATTATTTCACAGTGTTATAATAGTCTGGAGCGTTCAGATCTTTTGTCGGCTAAGGTTGAGTATCGCTTTATTACATCATGGAAGAACAAATCTCATTTTCCGGTAGCCTATGAATTCTTGCATAATAAAGAGAAAGGTCATAGGTCAGTCTATCGCAGAGAATTTGAGCAGAATGTTGAGACCACTGCGCCTCCTTTGTATGCGAGCAATTTGCCATTTGATGCTGACCTAAGCAATCGTGAGACACTTGTAGAAAACAACCATAGGATTAAATTTACATGGAGTGCCAATGTAGAAGCGTTCACGCCATCGCAGAAAACGAAGTATTATCTGTTCTTCAACACATCTGCTGCTGCAAATGTCGCTGACAGATCCTATGACTACAGAGTGCTCAGCGACGCAGAACCATCGCTATATCACCGCAGATCGGTATTACCTGAAGTGAGGTTTAATCTTACATTCTTTTATCTTAGAAAAGCTGATAACTGGATGGTGAATGGATGGAAAACCACACTTGATCTTAATCTTCTTGGTATTGCAGCACCTATGAGCGCAATGGTAGACCGTCCGGTGATTGACCCACTGTATGTGAGGCTCGGCAATCCTGATCTTGTTGATCCGTTGAGGGTCAATGTAAGTCTTTCATCGTCACGTACTATGCGAAATCAAATTATGCATACCGTGAATTTTGATTATATGGAGCTGATAAACGGTCTTGTTTCAGGCATGAACTATGATAAAGCCACTGGTGTAAGGACTATAAGGAGTTATAATATTGACGGTAACCGTAATATCAAAGGGGGGTATCAATTGTTTATTCCCATAGGATCGAAACGGCTTGTTGATGTTACTACGGAAACTGCAGGTATTTATAATCACAGTGTGGACATGAGTGGAACCGGTGCCGTATCCCAACTGTCTTTTAGATCTGTTAATGCATTTACTGCATCGGAGAAATTGGCTGTTAATTGGAAAACTGGCCGACATCGTATTTCGGTACATGGAGAATATAATATGAGTGACTATCGAAGTTCCGATTCAGGTTTTCTCAATTTCTCCGCACGTACAGCTAAATATGGATTAAGTGCGGTCTTGAATTTACCATACGACTTGAGTTTTAGTACCGATATGACTCTATATACCCGTCGCGGATTTGCCGACGCACGGTTGAATACTACTGATGCTGTTTGGAATGCACGGCTTAGTAAATCCTTAATGCATGGTTCTTTGACATTTGCTGTTGATGCCTACGATATGCTCCGTCAACTTTCAAACATAACCTATACTGTCAATGCTCAGGCACGAACAGAGGTGGTAAGTAACGTAATTCCAAACTACGTGTTTTTTCATGTGTTATATAAGTTCAACAAACAGCCCTCAAAGTAGGCTTGAGATGTTGGATTAGGCAAGGGCGGTCAGGGCGACCGAAGCCACGCTCACTTTCACGCCGGGGATGGCGCGGTGTATGTGTCGCGCACACGCAAGCATCGTCGCCCCGGTTGTGATCACGTCGTCGACGAGAAGGATGTGCCTGACGTCGTTCCAGTCATCGGGATGCGGCAGACAGTAGGTGCGTGAGGCGTTGTCAAGTCGCTCCGAGGCGCTTTTGCGTGTCTGGGTCGTATGGAGGCGTGCGCGCAGACAATCGTCGGCCCACGGCAGCCCGGTAGCATCAGCTATGCCGCGCGCGATTTCCTCACTTTGGTTGTAGCCGCGCCGTAGCTTTTTGAGGATCGGCATCGGCACAGGCACAATAAGATCAATCCCGTCGAAAAAACCGCTCTTGGTCGCTGTCGCTGCAAGCCGGCGGCCGAGGTGGCGGCACATGCCGGGACGGTGACCATATTTGGCTGTCTGGATCACGCGTGCGAATGGGCTCTCACGGCGATAGGTCATCAGCGACACAGCGCGGTCGATCTCGGCATCTTTCGCCATGAGGCGGCGGTGAATCTCGTTGTCGGTCATTGACCGCATGGAGAGCCGTGGTAGCGCGGCATCGCAGTGCAGGCACATATATCGTTCGCCCGATACCAAAGTCCGGCCGCACACCACGCATTGTGCCGGAAAAAGCACGTCGAGCAGTGTTTCCCGCAGATTCCTGAAAGTCATCGTGTGAGCTCCTCCATCACGCTGCGGTCACGCATCATGCGGGCAATCATCTCAGGCTCGAAGCCCCGCGAAGCCGCGTGACGGAAAATTTTTGTGCGCCCCTCGTATGTCGAGACCTCATCGCTCCCCATCGACAGGATTTTGCCGCGCAGCGTCTGCATCAGCCCTTGGCGGAAATCATCGGGATCGACCTCGGCCAGGGCAGCCGCTATGTCGTCGGCTGCTATGCGCTTCTGCATGAGCCCGAGACGTATTTTCCGGCTTCCCCATGCGTTGAACCGCGCCTTGTCGTTGGCGTAGGCCACAGCGAAACGGCGGTCATCGATAAATTTCTCCTGACGCAGACGCGCCACGATGCGCGACGCATCGGCCTGCCCGATACCCCAGCGCGACAGTTTGGTCAGCATCTCATAGGTGCAATGCTCGGCACTGACACACATTGTCATGAGCCGCTCAAGGGCCTTATCGGCCGACATGGGTTTCTTTTGTCGCGGAGTCATAGGCGGGCTATTGCGAAACGCCGGCGACCGCAGAAGTCACGTTGTATCTCCACATCGTGAAATCCCGCCTGACCGAGCATCGTTTTCAAATCGTCGGCATAATCAGGATTTATCTCAAAAGCTAAAACACCCCCGTTTTTTAGCGTTAAAGCGGCGTAGCGGGCAGCGGCGCGGTAAAAGCATAGTGGATTGCCCTCGGGCGCGAATAGTGCGATATGGGGCTCGTAATCGAGCACACGCCGCTCCATGTCGGCGGCTTCGGCAGGAGCAATGTATGGTGGATTGCTCACGACAATATCCCACGGCCCGCGGGGAAGTGACTCCTCTTTCAGCATATCGGCTTCTGCAAAGGAAATTTTCACTCCGAGATCCGATGCGTTTCTGCCGGCGATTCTAATGGCATCGGGGCTGATGTCGACAGCTGTGATATTAGGGAATCTGAGCGACCTGGCAAGCGATATGGCGATTGCTCCCGAACCGGTGCCGAGATCGATGATGTCGAGGTCGGTGCGGTCACCGGCCATGTCGGTGAGTATATCGACGAGTTGCGACGTTTCGGGGCGGGGTATCAGCACTCCGGGCTCCACGTGCAGTCTCAGGCCGTGAAACCATGCCTCGCCGAGGATGTATTGTACCGGCTCGCCCTCTGCAAGGCGGGAGGCTGTCTTGTCGAGACGTGACAATGTGGCCGGCATTACTTCCTCGTCGCCACGGGTGACGAGATCGGCCGGCTGCATGTGTGCGACAGCCTCCATGACGCAGCGTGCTATCGCCGTGGCCTCGCGGTTATCGGTTGTCAGGGCAGCGGCTTGTCGTAGCCTGCGGTAAATCTCACTGACTGTCATATGTCGGCTGCTATTCGACCAGACGCACAATGCGTATGCCCAGAAGTGACCGGTCGCGCGTCAGTCGGTCTATAAGGGGCATTTCATCAACGATAACTTTGCCTTTGGCCGATGAGGCGTTGAGCAGGTAGGGGACACCTTTGTCGTCTTTCACGATAAAGCCGAGATGCACCACGTCGAGTCCCTGCGTTTTGGTGACCAGTGCCACGATGTCGCCCTCGCGGAGCGCGCTGCGTGTGTCGCGGGAGCTGAGCGCGCGCGACTTCATCACCGGATACATGTGGTTGCGGTAGCCGATCTCGTAGGACTTGAATTTCTCAAATGTGGCCGAATCGGCGAGCGCCGCATACTTGTCGCGGTTGCGCGACATGAAGTTGAGGGTTTTTATCTCGTCCTTGTAGCTTGGCATCCGGTTGGTCACCTCTTTGATATTGCCGCGTGCCGTGTTGTCGACAACCCAGTCGCTGAAATAGTGCAGGCGCGAGGCATATCCATGCATCTCGCCGCCGCGGTAGCGCAGGCGTTCGAGTGCGGCCGTGAAGTCGCGCCAGGAGGTGCGGTGTTGTCCGGCAGTGTAGGCCAGTGCGGTCACCACATCGACAAACGTGGTGCAATCCAGTTCATCGAGATTGACAGTGAGGTGCTCCTCGCCGTCGTTGCTCTCGAGAGTGCCGGCCACGTAAGGCGTCCCTTCAAATTTCTTCGCCAGAGTGATTATGCGCTCGTTGGGGTCGGAGATTTTCTCCGCCTCGATGAGCAGCTCGGTGATGCGGGTTGTGTCGGTTGCCTCGTTGTGGAAATTGATGAGGTTGACAGGCACTGTGCCCAGCAGAGCCGGCTGCAGCAGACAGAATATGGCCAGAAACAGGAAGAGACGCATGAAGTGGGGATATGGAGGATTTGTTTATTTGCTTGAAAGAGCGTCGATCGAAGCCTGCAGCGAGGCGATTTTAGCCTGCGCGTCGGCCTGCTTGCGGCGTTCTGCATCTACGACAGCCTGCGGAGCCTTGGCTGTGAACCGCTCGTTGGAGAGTTTCTTCTCGACCGAAGCAAGGAAGCCCTGTTGGTATTCAAGCTCCTTGTGCAGTTTGGCAAGCTCGGCCTCGGTGTCTACGGCACCCTCGAGCGGTACATTGAACTCGGTCGTGCCGATGATGAATGACGCTGCGGCAGCATCCTTGGCGGCGTTGAATGTCACGCCCGAGAGGTTGGCAAGTTTAGTCACGACGCTAAGCATGGGCACTGCGCCTTCGCCCTCGTCGACAACGGCCAGGGCAAGAGCCTCGCGCGGCGACAGGTTTTTAGATGCACGCACGCCACGCACTGCCGTGATGATCTCCTTGGCGCGCTCCATCGACTGGAGCTGGGCGGTGCTGTCGGCCGAGCTGCTGCGCGGCATACCGGCATACATGATAGACTCACCCTCGCGGCGGTCGGTCAGGTGCTGCCAGAGCTCCTCGGTGATAAATGGCATGAACGGGTGCAGCAGGCGAAGCAGGCTGTCGAAGAAGTCCATAGTGGCCGTCATTGTGGCGCGGTCGACAGGCTCGCCGTAGGCGGGCTTGACCATCTCGAGGTACCACGACGAGAACTCGTCCCAGAACAGCTTGTAGACAGCCATGAGAGCCTCTGAAAGGCGGAATTTTGAGAAGAGATCCTCAATTTCGGCCACTGTAGCGTCGAGGCGGGCCTTGAACCACTCGATCGCCTGGCGTGACTCCTCGGGCTGTGAGATGGAGTCGGAGACTGTCCATCCCTGAAGCAGACGAAACGCGTTCCAGATCTTGTTGCAGAAGTTTCGGCCGTTCTCGCAGAGCTTTTCGTCAAACATGATGTCGTTGCCGGCAGGAGCCGCCTGGAGCATACCCATGCGCACGCCGTCGGCACCGAACTGGGCGATCAGCTCGAGCGGGTCGGGCGAGTTGCCGAGCATCTTCGACATCTTGCGGCCGATCTTGTCGCGCACGATACCGGTGAAATACACGTTGTCGAACGGACGCTCGCCAACATATTCATATCCGGCCATGATCATGCGTGCGACCCAGAAGAAAATGATATCGGGGCCGGTCACAAGCGTAGCCGTCGGATAGTAGTATTTTATCTCCTCGTTGCCGGGATTGTTGATTCCGTCGAAGAGGGTGATGGGCCAGAGCCATGAGCTGAACCAGGTGTCGAGCGCGCCTTCGTCCTGACGCAGATCCTCGGCCGTCAGAGCGGGGTTGCCCGAAGCGGCGCGCGCCTTCTCGAGAGCCTCCTCGGCATTCTCGGCCACAACAAACGTCTCAGCTTCGGGATCGCCGTAGAAATAGGCCGGTATGCGGTGTCCCCACCAGAGCTGGCGGCTGATGCACCAGTCCTGTATGTTCTCAAGCCAGAGGCGATAGGTTGTCTTGTATTTCTCGGGCACGAAGCGTATGATGTCGTCCATCACAGGGCCGAGCGAGATCTCGGCAAAATGCTTCATCTTTATGAACCACTGCAGCGACAGACGCGGCTCGATAGGCACCTTGGTGCGTTCCGAGAGACCGATGTTGTTCACGTAATCCTCGACCTTCTCCATGAGTCCGGCGGCCTCGAGATCCTTGGCGATCTGCTCGCGCACCTCGAAGCGGTCCATGCCCACATACAGCGGCGAAGCTTCGCTCACGGTGCCGTCTTCGTTGAAAATGTCGATCGTATCGAGATTGTGGGTTTTGCCCAGCATGTAGTCATTCTTGTCGTGGGCGGGAGTAACCTTCAGACAGCCGGTGCCGAAGTCGATCTCGACATAGCGGTCCTCGATCACCGGGATCACGCGGCCGACCAGAGGCACGATCACTTTCTTCCCCTTGAGCCATGTGTTTTTAGGATCCTTGGGGTTGATGCACATTGCCGTGTCGCCCATGATCGTCTCGGGGCGGGTCGTGGCCACGACAGCATACCGGCGGCCGTGGCTGTCGGTGTGTATCACGCTCTCGTCAGTCACCTCGCCGCTCATGTCGTCGTCGGCGATATAGTAGCGCAGATAGTAGAGCTTGGCTTTCTCCTCGACGTAGAACACCTCGTCATCCGATATCGCGGTGCGGTTCTCCGGATCCCAGTTCACCATGCGCAGGCCACGGTATATAAGTCCCTTGTCATAGAGATCGCAGAACACCTTGATCACCGAGCGCGAGCGGGGCTCGTCCATGGTGAACGCCGTGCGCTCCCAGTCGCACGAGGCTCCGAGCTTGCGCAGCTGCTGCAGGATGATGCCGCCGTATTTCTCGGTCCACTCCCAGGCGTGACGCAGAAACTCCTCGCGGGTGATATCGGTCTTCTTGATGCCCATCTCTTTGAGTTTGGCGATCACTTTGGTCTCGGTCGATATCGAGGCGTGGTCGGTACCGGGCACCCAGAGGGCGTTCTTTCCCTCCATGCGCGCGCGGCGCACCAGTATGTCCTGTATCGTGTTGTTGAGCATATGCCCCATGTGAAGCACGCCGGTTACGTTGGGCGGCGGTATCACTACCGTGTAGGGCTCACGGCTATCGGGTGTGGAGTGGAATAGATTGTGTTTAAGCCAATAGGCATACCATTTGTCCTCTACCTCTCCGGGGACATATTTTGTGGCTAATTCGCTCATGTGGGATTTTGATTTTCTGTTGACAGGCATATCTGCCCGAAGATGAATGCAAAGATAATAAGATTTACTAAATTTGTGTGTCTTGAAAGCGTGTCAAACGCGGCATCGCATTCAGGAGTAGGGACGCACGGCTCGCGGCCTCCGCACCCCACGGTCCATCGGCAATTAACATACTCGACAGTAGGGACGCACGGCTCGTGCGTCCGAAAAACAAAATACGATTCATTTTTCATAAATGGAAGATAACAGACAGTCACAAAATAAACCCGTTGTGGTTCTCGGCATAGAGTCATCGTGCGACGACACATCGGCAGCAGTTGTTGTCGACGGGATTCTGCGGTCAAACATCATTGCCTCGCAGAGCGTGCACGAGGAGTATGGAGGCGTGGTGCCGGAGCTTGCGTCGCGCGCTCATCAGCAGAACATCGTCCCGGTGGTCGACACCGCGTTGCGGCGTGCCGGCATCGAGGCCGCCGACCTGTCGGCCATTGCTTTCACGCGCGGTCCCGGGCTGCTCGGGTCGCTTCTTGTGGGCACTTCGTTTGCCAAGGGGCTGTCGCTTGCGCTGAGGGTGCCGATAGTCGATGTCAACCATCTCCACGGTCATGTCCTTGCTCATTTCATACGCCAAAATCCCGATGACGCAGTACCTGAGTTCCCATTCCTGTGTATGCTTGTCTCCGGAGGAAACTCACAGCTCATACTTGTGCGCGACTACTTCGACATGGAGGTGATCGGACGCACCATCGACGATGCGGCAGGCGAAGCCTTCGACAAGTGTGCCAAGGTGATGGGACTGCCTTATCCGGGCGGCCCGCACATAGACCGTCTTGCTGCCGAAGGCGATCCCGGGCGCTTCAGTTTTGCCAAGCCGCGCATACAGGGGCTTGACTACAGCTTCAGCGGTCTTAAGACATCGTTTCTCTACACCCTGCGCGACGAGACAAAGCTCAACCCTCGGTTTGTAGAGGAGAATATGCCCGATCTTGCCGCAAGCCTCCAGCACACGATCATCGACATACTCATGGGCAAGCTCGCGCGCGCCGTCAAGGAGACCGGAGTGAAGACCGTGGCGATCGGCGGCGGTGTCTCTGCCAATTCCGGAGTGCGGAAGGCGGTGGCCGACTTCTGCGCCGACCGCGGCATCAGGGCATTCATTCCGCCCCGTGCTTTCACCACCGACAATGCCGCCATGGTAGCTACGGCCGGATATTTCAAGTACCTCAACCGCGAGTTCTGCCCTTATAACGCGACACCCTATGCCCGAGTCACGATATGAAAGTCTCGATTATTGTCATAGGCGACGAGTTGCTGATAGGGCAGGTCACCGATACTAACTCGGGCTTCCTTGCCCGCACGATGCGGCCGGCAGGATGGACGGTCGTCGATGTCGATGTCGTTCCCGATGACAACGACCGTATACGCCATGCTGTTGCAGCGGCTCTTGAGCGTGCCGACGTCGTCCTCACCACAGGCGGGCTCGGCCCCACCAAAGACGACATAACCAAGCAGGCGCTCATGGATGTCTTCGGCGGCGAACTTTATCGCGACGAGGCTGTCGAGGCCAATGTGCGCGAGGTCGTGGGCAAACGCGGCATACGCCTCAACTCGCTCACTGCCGACCAGGCGCTTGTACCCACATCGTGCCGTGTCATACAGAACCGGCTCGGCACAGCTCCGATTATGGTCTTTGAGCGCGACGGCAAGACACTTGTGGCAATGCCCGGTGTGCCGTTCGAGACACGCGGCATGTTTACTTCCGAGGTATTCCCGATGCTCATGAGCCGCTATGCCCCCGACATAAACCTGCGCAGCGACGTTGTCCAGGCAGTCGGCATAACCGAGAGCGACCTTGCGATCAGGCTTTCGTCGTGGGAGGAGAGTCTGCCGACGTTCCTGCACCTCGCCTATCTGCCCCAGCCGGGCCTTATACGTCTGCGCCTCGACGGATCGCATACCGATCGTGCGATGCTCGATGTTGAGATGAACCGGCGGCGTGCCGAACTGATCACGCTTGTCGGCGACAACCTTTTTGCCGAAAAAGATATAACTCCTGCCGCCTACCTTGTCGAGCTGCTTGGTGAGCGCGGACTGAAAGTCGCTACAGCCGAGAGCTGCACCGGAGGTTCGGTCTCGGCTGCGATAACATCGGTACCCGGGGCAAGCGCCGTCATGCAGGGAGCTGTAGTCTCCTACAGCAACGATGTCAAGACCGGAGTCCTCGGGGTCGCCCCGGAAGCCATAGCGGCCGAGGGGGCTGTCAGCGCCCCTGTCGTGGAGCAGATGGCCGCGGGAGTGGCACGGCTTTGCGGAGCCGACTGCGCTATCGCCACATCGGGCGTGGCGGGACCGGGCGGAGGCACCCCCGACAAGCCGGTAGGCACTGTATGGATCTGCATCCTCACTCCGGCTGGAAAGCTGTCGTGGTGCAGTCATTTCCCCGGCGACCGTGCGCGCGTTGTCGACCGCACTGTCATGACGTCACTTGTAAAGCTCTGCACTGCCATAAAGAAACTCTGAGCCGGGCGACATTGTTGTTGTAAAATTAAATCACTTCATTGATCACAATATATAAGGCTTCGGCCGGGTCCGGAAAAACATTCACTCTTGCGCTGCGCTATATCTCGCTGATAATAGGGTGGCGCGACAGTGCCACAGGTCTCTGGCGCCTCAACAATCCGGCCATGCCGGCTCCGGCCCGTCACAGGTCGATACTTGCGGTGACATTCACCAACAAGGCTACCGCCGAGATGAAGACGCGCATTGTCGAGACACTATCCTCGCTGTCGGCCGACGATTGTTCGCCCGACAATCCTTATATGGCGAGACTGCTCGAGATTTTCGCGCCTGCCTCATGCCGCGACATCTCGTTTGCCGCCCGTCGTGCGCTCATGCAGCTGCTGTTTGACTTCGGCGCGTTTAATGTCTCCACCATCGACTCGTTTTTCCAGACGGTGCTCCGCACATTCGCCAGAGAGCTGAACCTGCCCGACAACTATCGCATACAGCTCAATCAGCGCGAGGCCATCGACAGTGCGGTCCACGACATGCTCGACGTGATCAACAGCAATTCACCTTACTTCCCCGATTCATCCGACCCGGCGAGTGTTGGCCGCAAGGCAAGGCTGAGAGAGTGGATACTTGCATTCATGGAGTCGAGAATGTCGGAGGGAAAAGCCTTTAACCTTTTCAACCGGGCCACATCGACATTCGCAGGGTTGTCCGAGAGACTTTCGATACTTTTCAACGAGACATATAAGCTCCATGCCGAAGATATCGACCGATGGTTTGACGCCGACTCGGGGGAGCGTGTCATAAAACTGCGTGAGGCGCTGAAGCAGCGTCTTGCGGTTCTGCGCAAAGACCTCGCCGCACGCACTGGCGCGTTGCTCGATCTCACCGCGCCTATGGGCGACAAAGTCATTAGCCGTAACCTCATGGCGGCAATGAAGCAGTGGGTAAAGGGAAAGCCTGCGACCGGATCCACCCCGCAGTCGGCTGCCGACGGCGACACGAAAGCGTGTGTCTACAGCACATTCAAAAACGACCATGCTCTCATCGAAAGCATAGCCCGGGTGTGCAGGGAAAACATCGACGACCAGCAGCAGATCACAAACATCCGCTTTCTGCTCGACAATCTTTACCCGCTCGGACTTTTCGGCGAGATGCGGCGCCATCTTGAAAAATATTGCCGTGAGGAAAACATGGTGTTGCAGAGCAATACCAACGATTTTCTTTCGCGCATCATATCTACCGAGGAGGAAGCGCCATTCATCTACGAGCGACTCGGACTCAGGCTGCAGCATTTTCTGCTTGATGAGTTCCAGGACACATCGGCCATGCAGTGGCGCATTCTGCGTCCGCTCATTCTGGAGAGTCTCAGCAAGGGGAATGACAACCTTATAATCGGTGACGGCAAGCAGAGTATATATGGTTTCCGCAATACTGATTTCAGGCTGCTCAACCACATCGTGGCCGAGGAGATCGGAGAGCGTCACTTCCATATCGACGACAGGGGAAGCAATGCGGGCGAGAACGTAAACTACCGTTCCGCGCACGATATAGTGCGTTTCAACAACGCTGTTTTCGATGCGATATCATCGGTCTACAATCTCACTCCGGCCGATTCAGGCGTTTCGGTCTACCACGGTGCGGTTCAGGAGCTGGCCGACAGCACACGCGGCGTTCCCGGCTATATTGATATTTCTTTTATCGGAAAAGTAAAAGACGACGAGGCGGCATCATTCACCGATATGGCGCTGAGCCGGATGCTCGACGGAGTGAAACGTCAGCTTCGGGCCGGATACCGTCCGCATCAGATCGCGGTTCTTGTGCGCAAGAGAGCCGAGGGAGAGATCGTTGTCAAGCACCTTCTGAATGCTATGCTGACTCCCGAATGGGGCGATCTGCCACAGGTGCAGGTCATGTCGTCCGATGCGTTGCTTGTCGGTGAGTCGCCGTTGGTGAAAATGATTGTGGCGCGGCTTCGCATGCTCCTCACGCCTCCTGTGCCTTGCGACGAAGCCGATGCCGGCCGGAAGTACCCTGTCGTGACGCAGCGCGATCTAACACGTCTGGTCAACCGCTATCACATGCACCTCTTTGCTTCGGGGGGCGATACCGAAACGGCGCTTGGTGCCGCGGTAGCCGAGTGTTCGCCCAGGCTTGCGGAGTCTGTCGGAGAAGACGATGCCGACGACCGGCTGCTTTCATCGCCGACATCCAATCTCGTCACCATGACAGAGCGTATAGTGCGCGAGGCGATGGAAGATATGAGGGGGCGCGACGACTCTTCCGATGTGACAGAGATCCACAACGTATATCTTGCCGCATTCATGGATCAGGTCTGTGAGTACTCATCGCGTTCAGGCAACGATCTGCGGGGATTTCTCGAGTGGTGGGATTCCAGACGGGAGACACAGAGCATCAATGTTCCGGGCGATGTCGATGCCATAAATGTGCTTACTATACACAAGGCAAAAGGACTTGAGTTTCCCTGTGTGCATATTCCGTTTCTCACTTTCGCCATGACCGAGTCCTCGACGGCCTATAAGCGCAGCTACAGCTGGTATGAGACCGATATGATTCCAGGCATAGATCCGGAGCTCATACCGCCGTATATTCCTCTCGAAAACACTTCGCAGCTTGCATCGATGCCCGGAGCGTTTGCCAACGGATACAGGAAATTTGTCGACGGACAGTATATCGACAATATAAACCTTCTGTATGTGGCGCTCACGCGCCCGACCCGGGAGTTGGTGGTGACGGCGCTTACAGGCGACCGCAGCGAGACGGTTGGCGACGCTCTTCTCAAAGCTGTGGCAAAGGCTTCTGTGGAGACTGTGCTCAAGCACGATCTTGCATCGATGCTGACACCTGAAAACAGGCTTGTTATTGGAACCCCCACGCCGCCACCTGTAAAAAAACGTGTTGCAGGATCCGAGTTCATGCCGCCTTATGCCACACGCGATAACGACCGGATGCTTGAGATTACGAGGATTCACGACCGCTATATAAGGGATTTCAGTAACCCGGCCGACCGTTATCTGTTTGTGAAGCGTGTGCTTGCGGCGACAAGGAGTATTGCCACCCTCTCCTCCTCTGTGCGACGCGAGGCGCATACTGT
>JAIDKP010000376.1 GCA_029051445.1 Muribaculaceae bacterium
ATGATGTTCATCAGCCAGCTTGAGTAGGCTGACCTGCTGTTCCATCCGCTCGGCACTCCTTCGGGCAGGGTGTCGTTGCGTCCGTCCCACTGCACGGCAGTCATGCCTATTACGTCAAGTTCGCCATCTTCATCGGCTTTCAGTGCTGCCATTATCGCGATCAGGTCGTCGACCTCGTTGTCGGTGTCGGCATCGATGATCACATTTTTTACTTTGTGTCGCGAGGCCGCTCCGGTGTCTCCTGTACTACTGTCGCAGGCCCACATCAGTATGCCGGCTGCAATGGCGAGGCAGATAATATAGAGATTCTTCATGCGTTTATAGGCGAGGATTACAGTTTTGCTTTCTTTATGAGCCAGCTGTCCATCTCTTTGTTGTAGTATCCGCGGTCTCCTTCAAGCGGATATATCGTGAAGTGGCGTCCGTTCTCCCCGTCGTCAAACCACCGGTTGTCGCCGGTAGCGGTGTCGATCTTCAGGTTGCCGCGGCGGAAGCCGAGCTTTGTCACATCGCCGCAGGCAAACGCTCCGGCCCACACGCCGAACGGATCCCAGGCCGCGCGGCCATCATGGGTGCCGAATGCAAGCAGCGAGCGGGTCACGATATCCTTGTTCTCGGTGTCGACGGCCTGCAGACCGCCGCCGCACATGAGTCGTCCGCCTACCTCGTTGGTGAAGAAAAGTATCGGAAGCGGCCAGTGCTTGTTGATATAGTCGGCGGCCTTGCGCGCGGCATAGGTCACATGCACGTTGTTGCAGTGTCCGCGCGGGTAGGTGGTGGCTACAACGTAGAGCTGTCCGCATTTCTGCCTGATAAGGTCTACACCGTTCAGTGGCGAATACTCGTCGGGGCCGCTTTTCAGCAGATGTTCCAGATTGGTCACGTAGCCGGTCGTGACGATGTCGACAGGACTGTCGGCTTCGGCAAGCACCTTGCGGTAAAGCGTGACGGCATCATAGACTTCGCCGTTGCCGTCGTCATACTCGGCCATCAGATCCCAGTAGGGTGACTCGTGCGGCTCGTTGTCGACCACGCTGCGGCCGATAGGCACATCGGTTTTGCCGTCATACACGAGGAACCCCCTCGTTGCCTCTATGTTGTTGGGGCCTGTCACCGAGAGTGCCACACCTGCAAGATCGATGATGCTGTCTGCGTCAAGAGCCGTAGCCAGCCTGATCGCGCAGGCATCATCGACATCGGTGCACATGTCGAGGTCCACAATCATTTTTTTGCCGGGCGACGTGTTCAGGAAAAGCTCTTTTTCGTTGCGTCCCTCCATCAGGTTGTCGCGATCCGGGCTGCATCCTGCAAGCAGCAGGACGCAGGCAGTCAGCAATAGCGTTCTTGTCATTTCTTCACGGGATCTATTTCGACGATCGTGCCGCCGATATAGCGGAGACCGTTGTCATGGGTGATATAATATACGACAAGCACATGCGTGTCATCCATGACCACGGGCCATGAGTAGCCCACGTCGGTGCCCGGACCGTTGTCGTCGCGCAGTATGATCTCCTCGGCAGTGGCGAAGTCGGTGCACTCGGGGTTGAGGATGCGGGCGCGCACGCCACAGGGCTTCTCGCGGTAGCCGTAGGTGAGAAACACACGGTTGTCGGGCAGGCGCGTTGCTGCCAGCGGATGGCCGTACCATCCCATCGGCTGCCATTTGAATGTCTTGCCGCCGTCGGTCGAGCGTGAGATCACTGCGCGCGTCTCAGGGTTCTCGGTGCGTATGAAGGCCACGATGTCGCCGTTGGGAGTCTCATATGCCGAAGCCTCGTTGAAAATGTATTTGTCATGTGTTGCCACGACACTTCCGTAGTTCCATGTCTCTCCCTTGTCGTCGGAGTAGATCAGATGGTTTGATGTCTTGGTCAGAGGATAGTCATCCATAGAAGCCACGATCCAGTATATGCGTCCGTCCTTGCCTTCCCACAGCGCGCCGCGGTTGTAGGCGGGCATCGGTTTGCCGAACGGGTCTTTATAGACGGCATCCTTCACCGGGATAGGGGTGATAGGTCCCTGCCATGTCTTGCCTTTGTCGTGGGAGCGGAGCAGATAGCCGCCCGTAGCCACCCAGTTGCTCTCGTGGCATACCGGCTGGGCGAGCTTCTCGATTGCGTCCTCGCGCAGATTCATCCACCCGTAGCTTGTGCAGAGCAGAGTGCCGTCGCGCAGGGCGAGCAGGCACGGATCCTGCGATCCGCCGAACGGGTTGGCATAGATCAGGTCGGGCTCCTCGGTCCAGTGCTCGCCGTCGGTCGAGCGCACGCTCACCAGATAGCTGTTCTCGTCGGTGTGGGTCGGGAAAGGTTCCTTGAAGTACACCCTGTTCTTGGCGCGGCGGAAGGCCACGATATATTCTCCGTTAACCTTTACTACCGAAGGGAATGCGACATAAAACAGACTGTCCTCATATATCACGACATCCTTCACCTTGCGGGCTCCGGCACCGGTATTTTTGGCCGAAACGTCAAAGCTGCCGGCGACAGCCGACAGCACAGTCAGTGCGGCCAGTAGTATCTTTTTCATAGAAAACTTCTTGGGTCTTATATAATAATACGATAAAGGGGATCCCCGGAAAGCCAGTTTCTGAAAGGATCCCCCTTACCTATTTACCAATCATTACTCGGTCAATTGTTGCTCCAGCCCGGGTTCTGTTCTACCAGGTGCTCGACACTGATGGTCTCGAGGCTGATGGGGAACCACTTGAGGTAATCCTGGCCCTTCTTGTCTTTGAGCGAGGGAACCTTGTCAAATACCTTGTCGAAACGCACGAGGTCAAACCAGCGCTTGCACTCAAACGAGAACTCCTTGAGACGCTCCTCGAGAATAACCTCGTCGTTATACTCCTTGGAGCCGGCAGTGAACTTGTGGTCCTCAAACTTGTCGCCGTATGCGCGCTCGCGTATCATGTTGATCTCGTCGGCCGGGCTCATGCCGAGGGCGTTCTTTGCCTCAGCCTGCATCAGTATCACGTCGGCGTAGCGGTAGAGGATCACGTGGTTCATGTAGTAGCGGCGGCCGTTCTCCACCATGCCTTTGCCCTTGAGCACGATGCTGGTGTTGTAGGTCTTGCTGCCATCTTCTTCGATTGCATAAACCTCAAAGAGTGTGCCTGCCTTGCGGGTGTCGTCGGCATCAAAGGCGTTGCGGAGCTCAGGTGTCGGGGTAGCAATGCCCTGACCATTGCATGGATTCAGGATGGCATCGGTTTCCTCGTCGATGTGCAGAGGCACATCGCCCTGGTGGCACCAGCAGTCGCTGTAGAAGTTATTTTCAGCCTCATTCTTCTGGTAGTTGAGACAGAAGAGCAGTTCCCAGTTGAACTTGTTGTTGTAGTCAAAAATCTTGGCGAACTTGCTTTCCAGCTCGAGACCATGGTCGGCTGAGTTGTCTATGATTTCCTGAGTAGACGCAAGAGCAGTGCGCAGGTCGGCTTCGCCGCCGCCGAGCACCTTGGCGCTCCAGAGGTAAGCATCGGCCTTGAGGGCATAGGCTGCGTCCTTATTCCAGTAGATGCGGCCGCTGGCAACTGCAGTCGAGCTCTCGTGTGTGCCGAAAAGCTCGATGGCCTTGTCGATGTCGCTCTTGATGAGAGCCATCACCTCCTCTTTGGACGAACGCTTCTTGTAGATAAGATCGGGAGCGTTGCCCTCTACCGGCTCGGTGCGTATGATCAGGTCGCCCCATGCGCGGGTCATCACGAAGTAAGCCCATGCACGCGAGATGTAGGCCTGTGCAAGATAGTAATCCTTGTTGGCTTGAACCTCAAACTTTACATTTTCGCCATAGTTGATTATGTAGTTGGCGAAGTTGACAAGCTGATAGAATACATGCCAGTTCGCATCCACGGTTGCCGGAGTCAATGTGTTACGGTAATACATCTCCAGGCCGCCTCCTGCTCCGCGCGAGTTGGGGCCGGCTGTCTCCGCGCGCAGTTCACCGAGTCTGAACAATTGTCCGTCGCATGAACGCAGGTAAGTGTAGAGACCCATGGTTGCCGACTTTACATCCTCTTCGGTTTTCCAGAAAGAGGATCCGCCGATGATACTCTCGTCGGTGATTTCGAGCACGCTGTCGCAACCGGCCATCGAAGAGGCAATCAGGAGGCCGAGCACAGCTTTCTTTATGTTATTGAAATTATATTTCATTTCTTCTTTGGTTTAGAATGTGAGCCCAAGTGAGCATGTTATGTTGCGCGGCATCGGGTAGCGGCCGTCGTCCACACCGCCCTCCTCGGGGCTGAGTCCCTTGTAGCCGGTGATATAGCAGAGGTTGCTGCCGGTTACTGCAAAGCGTACGTTGCTCAGACGTGCTTTCTTGAAGAGTTCGGGGCAGAAGTTGTAAGACAGAGTTACCTCACGCAGGCAGAGGAAATCACCCTTCTCAAGGTAGAGTGTGCTCTGGTAAATACCGTCGGCGCTGCAGGAGCACTCGTTGCCTACATTATAGCGGGGCATCTTGGCATCGTCGCCCTGCTTTTGCCATGAATATTTCACGATATCCTTTGTGAAGTTGCTGTCGTGCGACATGCTGTAATCCATGAAGTTCTTGGCCCAGTTGAAGATAGAGTGGCCAAGCATATAGTCGGCGCGCACATAAAGCTCAAGACCTTTCCACGAGAGGGTGGTGTTGATACCGCCGGTCCAGTCGGGAAGCGAGTTGCCGGCGTAGATGCGGTCATACTCGTCAAGGACGCCGTCGCCGTTGGTATCGTTGAAGATTGCGTCGCCGCCATATTGTGTTTTATTGGGGTCAGAGGAAAGACACAGCTTGTGGTACGGTGCATTGGCAGCCTCTTCGTCGGTCTTGTAAACGCCCCGGAAATCATATAAAACCAGGTGGTTGCCGAGTCCGCCGCCTTCCTGTATGCCGCCTACCCACACGTTTTTACCCTGCTTCGGGTCGTAGATGAGATGGCCGCCCTGACGGTTGTTTTCCACACCGTTCTCGGGGAGTGCGAGGATCTTGTTGGTCACCTTCGATGCGTTGAAACCGATGCGCCATACGCCGTCTTTGTCGAAATTGAGCACGCGGGCGTTCACCTCGATCTCAAGGCCCTTGTTCTCAAGGCTGCCGTTGTTGGTGTAAACATCGGTCAGGCCTGTCGAGAATGGCATCTTGAACAGGGTGATGAGGTCGTCGGTTCTTCTGCGGAACCAGTCGATGGTCACATCGATGCGGTTGTCCCAGAACTTGAAGTCGGCACCGATGTCAAATGTCTTTGAGCGTTCCCACCTCACGTCGTTGTTGGCAGGCCACCCCATACGCACTGCGGCGTTGCCGAAGTGGGTCGAGCCGGCACTGTAGTAACCGTAGGATGTCCAGTCGGCAAGACCGTTGATATTACCGTTGACACCGTAGCTGGCACGGATCTTTGCCTGAAGATTGCGTTTCAGATCCTCGGGGTAGAAGTCCTCCTGGTCGATACGCCAGCCGGCCGATGCGCCCGGGAAGAAACCGTAGCGGTTGTTCTTGCCGAGGTTCGATGCGCCGTCGTAGCGCGCGGTGAAGGTGAGCAGATACTTGTTCTTGTAGTTGTAGTTGATACGGCCGAAGTAGCCCATCATTTTGTGTGTTGAAGTCGAGCTGGATGCGCTTGTCTTTTCTGCAATACCATTCACGGTGGTGATGTTGTTGGTCGAGCCTTTCTTGCCTCCGGCCGAAACATAGTCAAGGTCGCGCTGTGTGTAGTTGAGACCGAGCATCACGTTGAGGTTGTGATCCTCCTTGAAGGTCTTGATATAGTTCAGCACGGCGTCCACCTGGTAGTGGGTCTCTGTGTTTCGTGATGCGTATGCCTCACGTGTGTCATCGATCCAACGGCTGTTGTAGTGACTCGGAATGAATTTGTCATACATTTCCTGAGTGCGGTACATTGATATCGTCGGCTTGAACGAAAGCTCAGGGAGGATGTTCCAGTTACCGCCGAATGTGTAGGTCTGGTTCTGGGTTCTTGTCTTCAATTTGGGATTGACAACGTCGAGCGCATAAAGCGGGTTGGCTTCTCCCCAGCTTGTGCCGTAGGTAAGCGAGCCGTCCTCGTTGTAAATCTTGGTTGTCGGTGCTGTACCGGGGATACGGTAGAAGGCTGCAGCCATGCCGAACGGAGAGTCGTTTTTGGTCGTCTGGGTGAAGTACATTCGGGCATTGACGCTCAGGTTCTTCAGTATATTTACCTCACCGTTGAGGTTGAATGACAGACGGTCATAATCAGTCCCTTTCAGAATGCCCTCGGTGGTCATGTAGCCGATACCGGCGAGGAATTTGGCGCGGTCAGAGCTGCCGCCCACTTCCACATGGTGGTTGTGCGAGGTACCGGTGCGGGTAGCAAGTTTCGACCAGTCGTTTTCCTGATAGATGAGGGTCTTTGAGGGATCCTCGGGATCTGGCATCGATTTCCAACCCTCCTGAAGCTTGTGCTTGTTGGCATCGGTGAGATACTGGGTGGTATACCAGGAATTGTTGGACATGTCATTGCCGGTGCCGTAGGGCGACGACTGCGACGACCACCAGTGTTGAGCCTCTGTTATAGCAGGGCTGGTTGCCGGATTGCGGTTGACACGCTGAAATGTGATATACTCCTCGGCGCTGGCAAAATCATATGTCTTGCCCATCGTTGAGAAGGTGAGGTCGTAGCTGTAGTTTACTGTAGCCTTGCCATCCTTTGCCGTCTTGGTGGTGATGATCACAACGCCGTTGGAGCCTTTGGCACCGTAGATCGAAGTCGAAGCGGCATCTTTAAGCACCTGAATCGACTCGATATCGTTGGCCGAGATGTGGTTGATGTTGTCGCGGGTTATACCGTCAACCACATAGAGAGGCTCCGCAGTGTCATAATTCTGGATCGAAGTACCGCCACGCACGATGATGCGTGCTGCTTCGCCCGGCTGACCAGATTTACTCTGAACGCGCACACCCGAAACAGAACCCTGAAGGGCCTGAGTGAGGTTGGTGTAGGGCACGTTCTCGAGAACTTTGCTGTCGACCTTGGAGATCGAGGTGGTCAGCATCTCACGCGACTGGCTGCCGTAGCCCACTACCACCACGTCGTCAAGTTCCATGGCCATGCTCGTCATTGTCACGTCGATGACTTTGCGGCCCGATACTTTTTCCTCTACAGGCTTCATGCCGATGTAGCTGAAGCTGAGTGTGCCGTTGCCGGCAACTGAAATTTTGTATTTACCGTCGATGTTAGTGGCAACTGCAACAGGCTGCCCTTTTACCGATACGGTCACACCCGCCAGCGGCTCTCCGTCAGAGTCACTTACGGTACCGGTCACCTGAATTCTGCTTCCCGATTGAGCGTAAAGGCTCAGCGAGAATACAAAGCACAGTAGCACGGTCAAATGCTTCTTGATACTCATGTGTTAGATTTTGGGTTATTTATTGATTGGTTTACTGTATATCCTGTGGATATGGCTTCATTTTAAGGTCTTGAAATCGTTTGTCTCACGGGATACACTGCCGGTCTGTGATGTTGCCATTCTGCCACGCGGCTGTGTCTCTCAGTCCACAATTAATTTAGCTCCGTAAAAATGATTACACAAATATATACATATTTTAGCAATTACCCCCCCCCTAATTGTTAATTAACATTAATGAAATGTCGTTTGGGTAGAAAAGTAAAGATTTGGTCGCTTATAACTAACAATAAAAATAAAAAATGGTATGTGTCAAAATAAAACCCGACATGTGAAATGTTAATTCCTGTTTTGGGCGTACTGTCGCCTCCCTCCCCTACAAACCAATATCATTTTAACAGGATGATCTGTCGGAACCGGAGTAGAGGCGTGCGGCAGTATGCCCAAAACTATTTATATTCTTTGTCAGGGCCGGGCCGCCGCTATTTTTTTGATTGGGCGGCCGACTTGGTCGTCACAAGTATCACGCCGGCTGCGCCCTGCACGCCATAGAGCGACGCATCCTTCACAACCTCCACATGATCGACATCGTGCACACTGATAAAATCGAGAGACGGAACCTGAATGCCGTCGACAAAAAATGCAGGTGGCGCGTCCGTGGAGAAACCTCTTCCGCTAAGGTCCGAAGTCTGTGCGTTACGGATGTTAGCTTTCGCTGATCCGTCGGCTTGATTGATGCTGATCTTGAGTCCTGGTACAAGCCCCTGAAGAGCCATCAGAAGGTTGCTTTTCCCTGTGCGGCGGATAGTCTCGCCGCTGATGCCTGAGCTTGAGCCGGTAAACTCGCGCCGCTTCACATAGCCGTAGCCGAAGTTGACAAGTTCGTCGTCCTGCTGCGCGTTTATGCCACCATCGGCCGAAAGGATTATTTTCATGCTTTGGCGGCCGTCGACGGGGACGCGCACGATCTGCTTTTTGGATATGCGCAAGGTGAGGGTGTCATCGGGGAGTATGTTGGTGAGCCCGAATCGCCCTTTTTTGTCGGTCAGGGAGTAGTAATTCGGATCGTTAAGATAGACTCTTACATTCTTGACCGGCTTCAGGTCGCTGTTCAGGATCACCCCGTTGAACGGAGTGTCGGTCGTGTCATCGGCAAAGGCGCTAATGGCCGACAGCAGTGCGCCCGCCATCACAACAGACCGTAGTTTTTTCATGGCTTGATGGTTTAGGTTTATTCGCAAATAAAATGATAAAGTTTAAGATTTGCAACTGTTTTCTAAAAAAAATGAAAAGAACTACGTTTTTCCCATGCCCTTAAAAATGCCAAACCCCACACCATGAACTGATGTGGGGTTGGTGAAATGATGTATGTGTGATCGGTGTCGTATAACGCCGGTCAATCGATTCTTACAGACGCTTCTTGATCTCGGCGGTCTGCTGCTCGTAGCCGGGCTTCTCGAGGAGCGCGAACATGTTGCGCTTGTAGTCCTCGACTCCGGGCTGATTAAACGGGTTTACTCCGAGTATGTAGCCGCTGATACCGCAGGCGCGCTCAAAGAAGTAGATGAGCTCGCCGAGGTGACGCTCGTTGATCGAGGGGATGGTGATGCGCATGTTGGGCACTCCGCCGTCGATATGGGCGATGCGTGTGCCGAGCTCGGCCATCTTGTTCACCTCGTCGACACGCTTGCCGGCGATGTAGTTGAGGCCGTCGAGATTGTCGTTGTCGTGGGGAATGACTACGGTATTGTCGGTGTTCTCGACCGAGAGAACTGTCTCGAATATAGTGCGTTCGCCGTCCTGGATCCACTGTCCCATCGAGTGCAGGTCGGTCGAGAAGTCGACTGCGGCGGGGAAAATGCCCTTGCCGTCCTTGCCCTCACTCTCGCCGTAGAGCTGTTTCCACCATTCTGCGAAGTAGTGGAGGCGCGGGTTGTAGTTGACGAGTATCTCGATCTTCTTGCCAGCGTTATAGAGGGCGTTGCGGGTCATGGCATAGGTCTGCGAGAGGTTGTCGGCCCCCGGCTTCATTGTGGCCATCTCCATGGCGCGTGCACCTTCTACAAGTGCCTTGATGTCAAATCCGGCTACGGCGATCGGAAGCAGGCCTACGGGTGTGAGCACCGAGAAGCGGCCGCCGACGTTGTCGGGGATGATATAGGTCTTCCATCCTTCGGTGTCGGCCATCTTGCGGAGTGCGCCTTTCGATGCGTCGGTGACAGCCACGATGCGCTTCGAAGCCTCTTCCTTGCCGAGCTTTTTCTCCAGATTCTCACGCAGCAGGCGGAAGGCGATAGCGGGCTCGGTGGTCGTGCCGCTCTTCGAGATTACTATGATGCCGTATGTCTTGTCCTTGAGGAAGTTCAGGAGCTGGCTCAGGTAGTCCTCGCCGATGTTCTGTCCGGCAAACACCACTTTGTGTGAAGTGGCGAATGCATCGGAAAGAGCCTCGTTTACAGCTTTCGCACCGAGGAAGCTTCCGCCGATACCTACAGCGACTACAACGTCGCAGCTGTCAGCCAGGTTGCGGGCAGTTGTGTTGATGTCGTCAATCTCGGCATCGGTGATCGATGAAGGCAGGTGAGCCCAGCCGAGATAGTCCGATCCTTCGCCTGTGGCGTTTTCGATCTGGTAAATGGCGTCTGTGGCAACCTTGTCATAGGCGCTGATCTGCTCCGGAGTGACTACTCCGGCGAGATTTTTGTTGTCAAGTTTGATGCTGTTCATATATGTTGAAACGTTTTATTCTCTGAAAGGTTTGGCTGAGCGATCAGTTTAACCGGCGTAGTGGCGTGCGACAGTACGCCCAAAGCATATTTTACGCCTTGTCTCCGTAGATTGTCAGCCGAAACTTATGATTGTGCCGAAGACGTCGTTGTCGTCGACCGGAGCGGCTTTGGGCGCGGTCTTGGCTGCCGACGATGCCGGAGCGAATGATACAAAGCCGGTGTCGGCATCGGGATCATAGGCCGGCTTGCCTTTGCGTATGGCTTCGGCATGGATCTGGTCGCGGTTGAATGCCGGAGTGTTTTCCAGAAGTTCGAGCACCATGTCATCCTCCATCTGTTCGGGGGTGAGTATGACGAAGTTCTGCGCGTCGCGGTGTTTCTGGAGTTCGGCGATCTTGGCCGAGCCATAGGCTGCGCTCAGGCGGCGTATGTCTTCGTCGGAAAGCTCGCATTTCTTGTTGTCTTCGGCTCCGGGTACCGACCCGCCTACTTCGACATCCTTCAGTCCGTCGGGGATGTATTCTCCGTCTTTGACGAGTTTAGACTTGAATCCTGCTGCGAGTATCGAAACCTTGACTTTTTCTCCGAGAGTCTCGTCAAACGACACTCCGTAGATCACATCGAGGCCGCGTATCTCCTTGGTGAAAGCCTTGAAATCGTTGATCTCGCTCATCTTCACAGGATTCTCGGCCTTGGGGTTGTAGTAGAGATTGAAAAGAATGCGCTTTGAGGTGTAGACATCGCGGTCGCGTAGCAGCGGCGAGTGCAGGGCATCCTGTATGGCGGCCCGCACGCGTCCCTCTCCCTCGGCGTAGCCGGTGGAGATGATGGCGGCGCCTCCGTTGCTCAGCGTGGTCGACACATCGTTGAAGTCGAGGTTCATGTAGCCATCCGATGTGATGAGCTCGGCAATCGAACTTGCCGCGTTGGTGAGCGTGTCGTCGGCCTTGGCGAAAGCGTTGAGCAGATCGAGATCGCCGTATTCCTCGGCAAGTATCTCGTTGTGTATGATCAGAAGCGCGTCGACATATTTGCCGATCTCGTCGGCACCCTTGAGTGCCTTGAGTATTTTGGTCTCTCCCTCAAAGAGGAACGGGATCGTGATAATGCCGACAGTGAGCAGGCCGCGTTCACGTGCCACGCGTGCCACGACAGGCGACGCGCCGGTGCCGGTGCCTCCGCCCATACCCGCGGTGATGAAGACCATGCGGGTGTCATCGTCAAAAAGCTTGTTGATTTCGGCTACGCTCTCTTCGGCGGCATCGCGTGCCACGTCGGGGACGTTGCCCGCGCCCATGCCTTTTGTTGTCTGCGGGCCGAGAAGAAGCCTCGTCGGCACCGGCGACTGATTGAGCTGCTGCCGGTCGGTGTTGGCGAGAGCGTAGCTCACGTGTGCCACACCTTTCTTGTACATGTGGGAGACGGCGTTACAGCCGCCGCCACCGACACCGATCACTTTTATGATGATTCTCTCAGCGGGGCGTTCTGCCGGATCTGAGAAGTTGTGTTCCTGCTCGAGTTCTTCTATTGTCATTTCTGATGGAGGAGAGGTGGGAATGGGAGTTGGAATATCTTTACTTGACAGGTGTGGGAGGGGATCAGCTTTCTGACTCATCGTCATCCTCGCTTTCCGAAATGATGTTTACGAGTTTGTCTTTAAGCGATGACAGGAAGTTGGGCTTTTTGCCGCCCTCTTTGTGCGGACGGCGTTCGTCGCCGTATGGATCATCGCCGTAGCGGTCGTCATCCTCGTCGTCTTCGTCGCGGCGGTTAAACTGGCTCCAGCCCGGCACTCTCACCTGCTCGGTCTCGGTGCGCATGTCGCGGTGAACCTCGCTGCGCGGATCGACCGGGCGGCGGTAGGGCTGCTGTGGCTGGCGGTACTGTTGCTGTGAGTCGGTATAACGCTCGCGGTCGGGATCGGGTTCGCTCTCACGTGTCTGTTGCGGTGCCTGTGTCCCGGAACCGTAGACGCGGCTCTGTGGCTGAGTCTGCGGTTGCTGCGGCTGTTGTATGGGCTGCGGGGTGCTG
>JAIDKP010000377.1 GCA_029051445.1 Muribaculaceae bacterium
TCTTGGTCTTTTTTGTATTTGTTTTCCATGTCATTTTAGATTTAATATTAGTAATATAATAACTAAATAGCAGTAGTAATTGTTCATTATAACACAGCTTCTATTTATTTTTATATTTATATTCAAAACATAATGCCATACCTACTTATCCACCTCAGGCATTTTTGCGCATATCCGATACAAAGAAGCGGTTTCATCACCGCAACCCGTCCCAAAGACCGCCCCACTATTCTTCCCGTCGAATATTCTTCATATATTTGCTATATCTGCAACCGATATGCGAATATCCTTTCTCACACCACCGTCGTTTTTTCATCGACAGCCGGCCGAACGGTCGGCGGGGTGCACACGTGTGGTTGTGCCGGTGCCAAATATCTACGAACTCACACTTGCCGCCACCGTAAGGCGCGATATCGGCGCGACTGTCACACTCGACGACTTCACATGCGGGAGCAAAAATATCGCGCGCTTCCGGCATTTTGCACAAAAACACGACCGCGACTTCATCTTCATCTGGAGTGTCAACCTCTCCTACGACGACGATATGCGGGCACTTTCAGAATTAAGGAAACACCGAAACGACACACCGGTTGTATTCGTTGGTCCCGCACCGACATGGCAACCGGCACGCTACCTCATCGATCCGCATGTTTTCGTTCTGCGCGGAGAGCCCGAGCACACTGCCTGCGACCTTCTGGCGAGCCTCTCTGCCGACTCCTCCATCGCCGCGATACCCGGATTATCGTGGTGCGACCATAGTGGACGCATATACAACAACGTCGCCCGCCCGATCGCCAACAGCCTCGATGCACTCCCCTTTCCGGCACGCGATCTCATCGTCGGGCGTGTCTACCACAACCCCAAGCTCAAGACCGGCCCCTACACCACGGCATTCACCTCCCGCAACTGCCCGTACCGATGCATCTTTTGTGTGCCATCGTCACTCTCCTTTGCCCGCGAGATCGAACATAAGCGCAGCCATGGTGTCAAGCCGCCTGTCGCTTTCCGTTCAATCAGCTCGATCGATGCAGAGATGGAGCAGATCGCAGCAATGGGCTACAAGGCCGTGGGGTTCATGGACGACAACTTTATTTGGGACAGGAAACGCACATCGGCGATATGCGACATTATGCGCCGTCACAAACTGCTTTGGGGATGTCAGGCTCGTGCCGACGCCATTACACCCGATATTGCCTCCATGCTTGCCTCCGGCGGGTGCCGCTACGTCGATATCGGTGTCGAGTCGTTCGACGACCGCATACTTGCATATATCAGAAAAAGCGAGACTGCCGACGATATCCGCCGCGCCATCCGTCTGCTTGCCGATGCCGGCATATCCGTTAAACTCAATGTACTCATCGGCAGTTCCCCTTACGAGACGCCTCAGACCGTCGCGGCCACTCTCCGCGAGGTTCGTCGACTCCCTGTCGATCAGGTGATGATAAATATTGTTTCGCCGTTTCCGGGCACAGAATACCATAAGATATGCATGAAAAACGGCTGGCTGAAAGACGGCATCTATGTCCCGACCGATGTGCAGCGTCACTCATCACTCCGGCTACCGCATCTCTCGGCAAGACAAATGGAGCGGCTTCTCTTCCACCACAATCTGCGCTATTTTCTTTCCCCACGGTTCATCAAGCGCCAGCTTCTGCGATTCCGCTCTGCAGGCGAGTTCGCAGCCGCACTGAAGTCTCTGATGTTAAAACTATTCGGATAAAATGTCGCCACGCATATCAGTCATAATACTCACCTGCAACCAGTGCGACACCACACTTCGGTGCCTCGCCGCACTCACCCCGCTGCCACGCGACATTGAGCTGATACTTGTCGACAACGGTTCGACCGACGGCACCGCCGGCAAAATAAGCGCCATATACCCCGGCATTACAATAGTACGCAATCACAGAAACCTCGGAGTGGCAGCAGGACGCAATGCAGGTATCTCGCGCGCCTCCGGGCGATATATCATGTTGCTCGACAACGACACAGTCCCTTCCATTGAAGCTATCGAGGATCTTGCCGCATACCTCGACACCAATCCCCGGTGCGCGATCGCCGCTCCGCGCCTTGTCGGCGACGACGGCACCACCCAGCGTTCGTTCCGCCCTTTTCCAGGCCTGCGTGTGAAAATACACCGCAGCTCCGACACTGTAGCCGGGCCGGATATTCCGGCATTTCCAATTCAGCCGTTCTATGTCATAGGTGCCGCACAACTTGTCCGGCGCACAGTTTTCGACCGGATTGGTTTGTTAGACAGTCACATCTTCTACGGCCCGGAAGATGCCGACCTGTGTATGCGCGTCCGTCAGGCAGGCATAGGCTCCATCGACTACCTTCCTGCAATCGTCATCCGGCACCTATGGCGACGGGCTTCACGCAATCCACTCTCGACGCTTTGGTGGCGTCATCTGGCCTCACTCGCCTATTTCTACTGCCGCCACAGGCGTTTTCTCTGAGCAGTCGGCAGCCGGAGAATTGCGACGGCGGTATTCCGTGATCCACGCCGCTGCTATCGACATCACCGGACTCATAATATTGAACACACAGAAAGGCAGATAAGCAAGCGTAGCCACACCAAGAACCGTCGACTGTGTCAGCCCGCAGGAGTTCCACGGTATCAGCACCGAAGTCACCGACGTAGAGTCTTCAACCGTCCGGCTCAACACTTTGGAAGCGATCCCCTTGCGCCCATATAGGTCTGAATACACATTAGCGTTGAGAATGATCGACAGATACTGGTCGGAAGTAGTGCAGTTGAAAAACAGTCCGGTACCGACTGTCGCCGACACTATGCCGCGACGCGTGTGAAGATGCCTTAGAAAAACATTGGTGATTGCCGAGATCATGCCCGATCCAAGCATAACGCCACCAAAACACATGCCCGACAGCACAAGCAGTATAGTCGGCATCATCCCCCTGATACCGCCGGTCGAAGTCAGACTCTGAAGAATCTCGTCATCAACCTCGGCCGAGGTACCCGTACAGAGCGACTTCACGGTCTCAAGCAGATTTGCGGCCACATCGCCGTCGGCACCGCCCTGAAACACAAACACCCCGACACATCCGGCAAGAGTGGAAATGATAAGCGTATTGCGCGTAGACACCCTGAGAGCAAGTATCACGAGCGTCAGCAACGGTATCACAAGAGTCCAGCCGGTTATATTGTACATTCCTTCAAGTCCCTCGATCAAAGCCTGTGCATTCTCCTCGGCGGCTGCGGGAGTGGCAAACAGACCTACTGCGCCAAACACAGCAAGCGCGACGACAAGAGCCGGAATCGACGTGCGCATCATGTTGCGTATATGCGTAAAAAGATCTACGCCGCACGACGACGATGCAAGCACCGTAGTGTCACTGAGAGGCGACACCTTGTCACCGAAATAGGCGCCGGATATGATCGCGCCGGCCACAAGCGGAGCATAATAACCCATAGCCTCCCCTATACCGATAAACGCAAGACCGATCGTGGCGATCGTAGTCCATGAACTGCCCGACAGCACAGAGACACACGCACACACCACACAGGCCACCAGAGGAAAGATACTCGGATTTATCATCTCGAGACCATAGACGATAAGCGTCGGCACCACGCCGCTTGCCATCCACGACACCGTCACAGTGGCAATAAGAGCAAGTATGGGCACTGCCGGGAATATCTGCGACGAGCAGAGTTTAAGACCACGCTTATACTCGGCTCCGGGGCGACGGTAGAACACCACCGATACAGTCAGCGCAGCCACCGCACACAGCAGCAACACACTCCAGCTCCAGTCCTGGACAAAACCGGCACCTCCGATTTTGACAAGAAGGCCGATCATTGTAAACAGTACGACAAACGGTATTAAAGCGGCTTTAAGCCCAGGCATGCGGTTGTTGTTATTATTTTCCAATGCAAATGCTGATTCAGTGTTATAAACCCGACGGATAAACACCGCCTTTGAGAAACCAAAATGATTTCACCACAAAGTTAACGTCTTATATCAATAACTGCATGTGTTAAATGGCAAATCATTACAAATAAATGTAATCATCCGATTTTTAAGACAGCAGGCATGTTATGCAGATTCTTAATGTTAAAAATCAACAACTGTAGCGCGTAATCATGTTAATTTATATTAAAACATCTTCTTTATTGCAATATCTACCTCCCCATTTTTACGCATTTCAGTGAAAAAACACTACATTTGCATAGAGCATTCAAGAGGAAGCCGCGGCTTCCTCTATTTTGTTATAGAAAATGATAGACAAATCGCAGATTAAACCCATAGTAGAGCAGGCAATAGAGGGCACCGACATCTACCTCGTAGACCTCAGGGTCGAGCCGGGCAACCGCATTGTCGTCGAGCTCGACTCAGCCGACGGAATGGACGTGGATTCATGTGCCGGAATAAGCCGCAAGATAGAGGCCGCACTCGACAGGGACAAGGAAGACTTTGAACTTGAGGTAGGCTCAGCGGGACTGACAGCACCCTTCAAAGTGAGACAGCAATACCTCAAAAACATCGGAAACGAGATTGAGGTACTCACTAAAGACGGGCGAAAACTTAAAGGCACACTTACAGCTGTAAACCCCGATGACTATGTCATCGAAATCCCGGTCAAAGAAAAAGCCCCGGGAGCAAAACGCCCTACAGTGGTCATGAAACCACAGACAATACCGTTCGACCTGACGAAAATCGCACGATACGTCATCACCTTCAAATAAGACTAAACGAATACCAATCGACACTATACCACGACGATGGCAAAGAAGATAGACGCTACCCCGAATATGGTGGAAAGCTTCGCTGAATTCAAGGAGCTTAAAAACATTGACAAGACAACAATGATAAGCGTGCTCGAGGAGTCATTCCGAAACGTGCTCGCTAAAATGTTTGGAACCGACGAGAATCTCGACGTCATCATGAACCCCGACAAGGGCGACGTGCAGATCTTCCAGAATCTCGAGGTAGTACCCGATGGCGAAGTGAGCAACCCCAACCTGCAGATTGCGCTCACCGAAGCGCGGGCCGACAACGATCCCGAAGTCGAGATCGGTGAAGAGCACACCAAGGAAATCATCTTTGCCGACTTCGGTCGACGCGCAATCCTGAACCTGCGCCAGACACTGCAGTCCAAGATCCTCGACCTGCAGAAAGAAGCCGTCTACGAGAAGTTCAAGGAACTCGAAGGCGAGCTTGTCACTGGAGAGGTCTATCAGACATGGTCGAGAGAGACACTCCTGCTCGATGCAGAGAAAAACGAGCTGCTTCTGCCAAAGAGCGAGGCTATACCACGCGACTTCTTCCGAAAAGGAGAGACCGTGAGAGCTGTGGTTGCAAACGTTGACAACAAAAACAACAACCCCAAGATTACTGTAAGCCGCACCAACGAGAACTTCCTCCGCCGACTCTTTGAAATCGAAGTACCCGAAATTCAGGACGGGCTCATCAGCATACGCGCAGTGGCCCGTATCCCGGGAGAGCGCGCAAAAATCGCAGTCGAGAGCTACGATGACCGCATTGACCCCGTAGGCGCATGTGTCGGAGTGAAAGGCTCAAGAATCCATGGCATAGTTCGAGAGCTCCGCAACGAGAATATCGACGTTATCACCTACACGGCAAATCCGTCACTGTTCATACAGCGAGCCCTGAGTCCGGCAAAAATATCATCAATACGCATCGACGAAGAAAATAAAAAAGCCGAAGTATTCCTCCGCCCCGAAGAAGTGTCGCTCGCTATCGGCAAAGGAGGCTCAAACATAAAGCTCGCAACACAGCTCACCGGATATGAGATCGATGTCTACCGCGATGCCGAAGAAGAGGTAACCGAGGAAGACATCTACATCGACGAGTTCAACGACGAGATCGAAAGCTGGATCATCGATTCACTCAAGCAGATAGGACTCACAACCGCAAAGGCTGTACTGAAAACACCGCGCGAAGTACTCATAGACCAGGCCGATCTTGAGGAAGAAGACGTTGATCACGTGCTCAACGTGTTCAAGGCCGAATTTGAAGACTGATCTGCAATTCAACCACTGACGATCGCACACACGGTCGCAGAATGCCCGGAACAGGCATTTACGATTTAAATTTCAAAAGAGACATAAACACCCTCCTCCCTGCATGGCGAGAATAAAGATAAGCAAAGTAGCAAAAGACCTCAACGTCTCCGTCGCAACAGTCGTTGAGGCACTTCGTAAGAAGAACATTACAGTCCCCGATGATAATCCTAACTTCCGTCTTGAGGAGGCTGAAGCCGACATTTTGTACAAACAGTTCAAAGTCGACAAAGATCAGAAAAACAAATCAGAGCAGTTCTCTACACAGCGACACAAAGAACGCAAATCTGAACAGGCGGCCGAAAACAAACCGAAAGCCACCGAAACTGCGCAGCCGGCAACAACACCGGAAGTCGGAACTATAAACCGACCCAAATTTATCGGAAAAATAGACCTCAAGACCGGAAAACCGGTAGAGGCTGTGAATGCGCCGGAACCAAAGGCCGAGAAACAGGATTCTGCTCCTGCTCCAAAAAACGAGCCGGAAACGAAGACCGAACCTAAACCTGAAAAAAAGCCTATGGTTGAAGAGCAAAAAACAGCACAGCAGTCCGAACCGATAAAAACGGCTCCTGCAACAGAAAACAAACCGGAACCGGGACCTAACCCGACACCGGCACCGGCACCCGCTCCTGCTCCCACCCCTGCTACGACTCAGGTTTCTGAACCTAAGCCGGCCAATAATACGCAGCCAAAGCCGAAAACCGAGCCGACAGCTCCGGCGGCTAACGAACCTAAAGCCGAAACAAAGACCGAAACAAAGGCTGAGCCCAAAACCGACCCGTCAAAACCTGAAATCTTCACTTACGGAGAAAAACAGGATCCGCCCCTGAAACTTAATGTCGTAGGAAAAATTGACCTTTCGGCAATCAACCAGTCCACTCGACCCAAAAAGAAAACAAAAGAAGAGCGTCGACGCGAAGCACGCGCACAGCAGGGAAACCAGGGTGACCAGCAGGGACAGAATGGCGACCGCAAGAAACGCCGACGCATCGACGGAAAACAGAAAGTCGACATCGAAAAAACCGTGCAGCAGCAACAGCGCGGCGGCGGAAACAACGGCAACGGAAACCACAACCGTCCAGCCGGACAGCAAGGACAAGGACAGCAGGGACAGGGAGGCAAAGGACGCGGAAAAGACGCGGCACGCAACAAGAACAACAGAAACGCGGCACCACACGCTGCCGTAAGCGAGGAAGATGTGCAGAAGCAGGTCAAAGAGACACTTGCACGACTCACCGCAAAAGACAAAGGCCAGAAAAAAGCCTCAAAGTGGCGTAAGGAAAAGCGAGAGGCATTCGCCAACCGCGAACGCGAGGCCGCCGAGCAGGAAGCTGCAGAGAGCCGCACACTGAAACTCACCGAGTTTGTGACCGCCAACGACCTTGCATCAATGATGGACGTACCCATCAACCAGGTTATTGCGACCTGCATGAACATCGGCGTGATGGTTTCGATAAATCAGCGTCTCGATGCTGAGACAATCAACATTGTTGCCGAAGAATTCGGATTCACCACCGAGTACGTCTCTGCCGAAGTTGTCGAGGCCATCAGCCAGGACGAGGATAAAGAAGAAGACCTTGTCAACCGTCCGCCGATTGTAACCGTAATGGGTCACGTCGACCACGGAAAAACATCGTTGCTCGACTACATACGCAAAGCCAACGTCATCGCCGGTGAGGCTGGCGGAATCACGCAGCATATCGGAGCATACAACGTCACACTCTCCGACGGGCGACACCTCACCTTCCTCGACACGCCGGGTCACGAAGCATTTACCGCCATGCGTGCGCGTGGTGCCAAGGTTACTGACCTCTGTATCATCATTGTTGCAGCCGACGACAACGTCATGCCACAGACAGTCGAAGCCATAAATCATGCATCGGCTGCAGGTGTGCCGATTGTCTTCGCCATAAACAAGATAGACAAGCCACATGCCAACCCCGACAAGATCAAGGAAGAACTGGCCGGCATGAACTACCTCGTCGAGGAATGGGGAGGAAAATACCAGTCACAGGACATTTCCGCCAAAAAAGGAACCGGCATAGAAGAACTCATGGAGAAAGTTCTGCTTGAGGCTGAAATGCTGGAACTCAAAGCCAACCCCAACCGCAAGGCAGTCGGCTCGATCATCGAGTCGTCGCTCGACAAAGGACGCGGATATGTAGCGACCGTACTGGTACAGAACGGCACACTGCGCGTCGGCGACACAATACTTGCCGGAACACACTACGGACGAGTAAAAGCAATGTTCAACGAGCGCAACCAGCGCATCAAGGAGGCAGGACCGGCAACACCGGCTCTCATACTCGGATTAAACGGAGCACCAACAGCAGGCGACACGTTCAACGTGCTTGATACTGAACAAGAAGCTCGTGAAATTGCCAACAAGCGCGAGCAGCTGCAGCGCGAACTCGGTCTGCGCACCAAGAAAATGCTTTCACTCGAAGATATCGGCCGACGCAGAGCGATCGGAAACTTCCAGGAACTCAACATCATCGTCAAAGGCGACGTCGACGGATCGATCGAAGCACTCTCCGACTCACTCATCAAGCTCTCCACCGAGGAGATTCAGGTCAACGTGCTTCACAAAGCTGTCGGAGAGATCTCTGAAAGCGATGTCACTCTTGCATCGGCATCCGATGCGATCATCATCGGATTCCAGGTACGCCCCTCAATGGCTGCACGCAAGGCTGCCGAACGCGACGGAGTGGAGATAAGACTTTACTCGGTCATCTATCAGGCAATCGAAGAAGTCAAAGACGCAATGTCAGGCATGCTCGCACCCGAACTCAAGGAAGAGATCACCGGATCGGCCGAAGTACTGGAAACATTCCACATTTCCAAAATCGGCACTATTGCAGGGTGCCTTGTC
>JAIDKP010000378.1 GCA_029051445.1 Muribaculaceae bacterium
CATAATAAAAGCCACTTGGCAGTCCGTTGATTCTTACGGCGCCGTAGGCATCGACGAAACCGCTATAGTTTTGTGCCGAGAGGGTTGATGCGGATATGGTCAGAAGTTTAAAAACTATGAGATTTTTAATCAGGGGGGGGGTAATAAACATAAGAAAATCTGATGGTTAATTGTCTGTAATCGTGATTGTGCGGACAATGTCGACAACCCGGCTGTCGGCTCGCCGCAGAGATGCCAGCCACTTGTGGAACGCTTCGGCCGATAGGCTTCGCGGCAGCGCGGCATCGGTGGCTGCCGAAGCGGCAGGCCTGGAGTAGCGTGCAGGCGAGAAGACGATGTGCAGGTCGTTGAATTCGACACCTGTGGCTGTCAATTCAAACTCGTCGACCTGCGAAGTCTCTCCTGGCGCGGCATGCCGGCGTGAGAAGAATGTGTAGCTTTTGTCGTGGCTGACGGCATAAGCTCCGTCTCCGCTTGCCACATATGGCAGCAGGCAGTAGGCCTCTGCTTCGGTCTCGTCGACAAGCCACACTGTGAGCCATCCGTCGACCGGTGTTTTCAGGTTCAGGTATAGATAGTCACCGTCGCGAAAGTCGGAGGAAGCGAATTTCAGCTCGGTGCCGTTCCTGAGGATGAATGTCTCGGGCTCGACCCGCGATGTGTCGACCGGCCTGATGTATCCGGCCACTGTAACGGTGACAACGAGCTGTCCGCTGCTGTAGTCGATGTCGTATTCCGGCTGCCCGATTGTCTCGACCCACTCTCCTCTCACTTCAGATCCTCCGACTGAAATGAAACGTGTGTCGGTCGATCCGTTGACGTTGGATATGGCAGTTGCGTTGTGCCTTGTGACGATTGTGCCGAATTCCTGTTCCATGGCCTCGATGCGTGCTCTGTCGAGTGCCGTCCGCTTGGCCTGCTCGAGTGTTATGTTTTCAGGCGCGATGTAGGTGTAGGATGCCGAAACTTTGCGCATGTCGTCGGCCGATATGAGGTTGTGCGCCGAAAAGATCATCGCCGCCAGGCAACATGCGAGTCTCACCGCAGCCTTGTATGACGGTCGCATCGGCAGTTTTACAGCCCGAGTATCTTGTTGAGTTTGACGTGAAGTGAGTCAGCCCTTTCGCCGAGATCCTGCTCAATAGCCTTGATCGCAGCTCTTTTGGCATTCAGTGTGTTGTAGGCGAGTCTCACGAGCACTTCCTTGTTGTTTTTTTCGGTCGGTCGGTACAGCTCGACTACCGGTATGACGCGTCCGAGGCTCTGCGAGATGAGGTTTTTTGATGCGAGCACCGATCGTGTGACGGTGGCAACTTCTCCCTCGGTGAGCTGCTCGTTAGAGACAGAATTCTCGACAAGTGCCGTGATCTCGGTCTGTATCTGTCCGGCGAGATTCTGCTTTGCGAGCTCGAGAGCCTGCATTTTTGCGGCATCGTAGCTTCCTCCCACGCTCATGCCTTCGGCCATGATGTAGGTCTGGTATCCGTCGTTGTCAAACTCATACTGCATGAGATATGATCTGTCGAGCTGTTTTTCTATGGGCAGCGCTCCCGGTGCTACCGTCCATCCCTGTTTCTGCAGGTTTTTCGCTTCTTTTCGCGCCTGTTTCGTAGCCTTCTCGTTGAGCTGCTTTTTGGATGCTTTTGCAAGCTCTTTGCGTTCTTTCTGCCTGTCGGTGATGTTGTCGGCGTATATCGGTGATGCCACCGAGCCTATTGCCACCGCGCAGACGAGCGATAAGATGGTTTTGTTCATAAAATTGAATATGAGTTGTTTGAAACATTAGTGTTGCAGAATCTGCGACCGCATGTGCAAAAAAAGAAGCTGCGCCGGCGAGGAGCCTGACGCAGCTTTGCTATTGAATGTCTGTGTAATTGCTCCTTTTGCGTAATATGATAGATGTCCCACTACATTTGGACACATAGATGTGTCGTCATGCCGTGGCGATGTCATGTCATATAGCGCGACCGGGAGCTACGTATGTCTGAATTGTTTTACAAGCCGAACCGCGGTCTCAATCCCTAACCGGTCCTCTGACCGAATTTGCCAAGGGGATTGGTCCAGCTTTCAGCATGTCTACTGAGGGTATCGATGCTGATTTGCGTTGCAAAATTATACTTATTTTTTCAGTCGGGCAACTTTTTTAACAGTCAAATTGAGCGTTACGGGGATATGTTGATTGAATTATGGAGGGTAATATGCCGATATACAGTTAAAAATGAAAATGGGCGTAACGTGTGTTCCTGACTCATCGTGCCGCCTGACGCAATGCACGGGCATCTACAATAAAACGGTGCGGGTAGGCGTTATGCTGATATAGGGGAGAGCTGTCACTGAGAAGAGTATTTCTTGCGATATATACATGACACTTCTGTTTGGCGTATTGTGGCTGTGATGCTTTGGTGTCTTGCGGCCGCAACGGGCGGTGCGCGCCTTTGGGGGCAGGATGTACCGGCGGTCGCGGGCGACAGTGCGGTCGTGGTGAGCGGCAAGGTCAGGAAAACCGCTCCCGACTACAGCGATCTGACGGGCAATGCCTCTCCGATAGATCTCAGGACTCCCGACAATATCGAGTATGTGGTCGAATATGACGAGAAGGGGGACATGTATATGGTGCGCACGCGTGTCGGCGGCCGTGATGTCGCGGTGCCTATGCTTCTGAGCCGGAAAGAGTATGAACGCTGGCAGGAACGCAGGACAATCGAGGCTTACCGCCGCACGCGCAACCAGTCGCTCCGGGATGGAGCTGATAGCGGAAACCGAGTGAGCGGGGGCGGCATCGTATATCATACGGGCGCTCTCGACAGGCTTTTCGGCCCTGGCGGTCTGCGGCTTACGGCGCGCGGAACGGTGCAGATAAAGACCGGCATAAAAAGCATGAAGACCGACAACCCGTCGCTGTCGCTGCAGTCGCGGCGCAAGACGTATTTTGATTTCGATCAGCGCATCCAGGCCAATGTGTCGGCCCGGCTCGGCGAGAGACTGAACTTTGATCTCAACTATAATACTAACGCGACTTTTGACTTCGATGCAAAGAATCTGAAACTGCGCTATGAGGGAGATGAGGATGATATAGTCAGAAGCATCGAGGCGGGCAATGTGTCGATGACCACGGGGTCGTCGCTGATAAAGGGGAGCACGGCTCTTTTCGGTGTGAAAAGCCGCATGCAGTTCGGTCGGCTCACAGTTACGGCTCTTATGTCGCAGCAGAACTCGTCGACCAAGAGTGTTTCATCGAAGCGCGGCGCCCAGACAACAGAGTTCTCTATCCGTGCCGACAATTACGACCAGCACCGTCATTTTTTCCTTGCCCAGTATTTCAGGGACAATTACGACAGGTTTGCTGCCAGTCTGCCTGTTGTGGGCGGGGGGATACGCATCACCCGCATCGAGGTGTGGGTGACCAACAGGAGCGGCAGTTACGGCCAGTCGCGCAATGTGGTGGCATTTCAGGATCTCGGCGAGTGTAGTGTGACTGCAAGCGCCTACTGGTTGCCTGACGGCGGCGAGGCTATACCGCGCAACGGCTCCAACAATCTGCTGTCGGTTATGGCCGATGAGTATGCCGGCGCACGCTACATAAGCCAGACGACGCAGGTGCTTGCTCCTCTTGCGTCGCATGGCATCAGGGGCGGCATTGACTATGAAAAGGTAGAAAGCGCGCGGCTGCTGTCGGAAGGCAGGGACTACACTCTCAACAGTTCTCTTGGCTATATCTCGCTTGCTACCGCTCTGCGGAGCGATGAGGTGCTGGGTGTGGCGTTTGAGTACACTTTTCAGGGCAATGTGTTTCAGGTGGGTGAGTTCTCGGGCGATGTGACCGACAGCTCCCGCGCACTCTATGTAAAGATGCTCAGATCCACTACTATCTCGACCCACGAGCCGGTGTGGCGTCTGATGATGAAAAATGTGTATTCGCTCGGGGCCTACCATGTCGAGAGGAGCAATTTCAGACTTCAGGTGAAGTATCTGAGTGACACGACCGGAATTCTTATCAATTATCTGCCTGTAGGCGCTATCTCCAACAGGACTCTGCTGCAGGTGACGGGGCTTGACCGCATCGACAGCAACGGCAAGGGGAATCCCGACGGTATGTTTGACTACATAGAGGGGTATACCGTGCAGCCTGATGGCGGACGTGTGATTTTTCCGGTCGCAGAGCCGTTTGGCTCCAATCTTGCCGATGCGATCGGCGACGAGGCTCTGGCAGCTCCTTATCTCTATCGCTCGCTCTATGACTCGACTCAGGTCGTGGCCTCGCAGAATGCAGAGCGAAACAAGTTTTATCTGACAGGAGAGTATCAGGCGGGCAGCGGCGCGGAGATAAGGCTGGACGCGGTGAATGTGCCGCGTGGCTCGGTGGTAGTGACAGCGGGCGGTACAAGGCTTCAGGAAAATGTGGACTACACGGTGGACTACATGATGGGGGTGGTGACGATCACTAACCGGAGTATCATTGATTCCGGCCAAAAAATCGATGTCTCGCTCGAAAACCAGGCGATGTTTTCGACGCAACGCAAGACTCTGCTGGGGCTCGACATGCAGTATGAGGTCAACCGGAACCTTACGGTGGGCGGCACGCTGCTGCATTTTTCGGAAAAGGCTATAACAGAAAAGGTGACGATCGGCGACGAGATTGTCAACAACACGATGGCGGGTGTGAATCTGAACTGGAAAACCCGGTTCATGTGGCTGACAAACTGGCTCAACAAAATCCCTACGGTCGACGCCACGGCTCCGTCGCTGCTGAGCGTTAACGCCGAGGTCGCGCGTCTGCTTCCCCACCGCCGCAAGTCGGGGTCGGTGCAGGGGAGCTCCTATATCGACGATTTCGAGGAGAGCCAGACGGGCATAGATCTCCGCTCTCCCTATGCCTGGGCTCTGTCGTCGACTCCCTGCGAGCAGGGTCCGGGCGCTCTCTTCAAGGAGGGATCGCTCAGCAACAACGCTTCCTACGGTAAAAACCGCGCTCTGATCTGCTGGAACTATATCGACCGTATCTTCACCTCGCGTAACTCGACGTTGTGTCCGTCGTACATAAAGAGCGATCTTGCCCAGCTGTCGCATCCCTATGTGCGTGAAGTCACATCGCGCGAGATTTTTCCGGGCCGCGAGCTTAGCTACGGCGAATCGTCGGTGATACAGACGATGAATGTGTCGTTTTATCCTTCGGAGCGCGGTCCATATAATGTCGACGCGACGGATATCGACCAGGATTGCAATCTGCTGTATCCCGAACGCCGCTGGGGCGGAATAATGCGCCGGATGGAGAACTCAAATTTCGAGCAGACCAATATCGGTTATCTGCAATTCTGGGTGATGTCGCCTTTTCTTGATCCGGAAAACCCTAACACCGAAGGGGGAGACCTCTATATAAATTTCGGCGAGGTAAGTGAGGATATCCTCAAAGACGGTATGAAAAGCTATGAGAACGGCATAGCCGCCGACGGCTCGGAAGCCTACATTACGGAGACTGTGTGGGGGCGCGTGTCGACACAGCCGTCGGTGACCTACTCGTTTGACAACGCCACGACTTCGCGCGAGTCGCAGGATGTGGGACTCGACGGTCTTAAAAACGATGAGGAATTTGTGTTTCCGACCTACGCGGAGTATGTGGAGGAACTGCGGCGCAGGCTTCCGGCTCATACCATCGCACGGCTCGAGGATGACGAGGCATCGCCCCTGAACGATCCGGCCGGCGACAACTATCATTTTTTTCTTGGCAGAGACTACGACGAGCAACGCCTGTCGATACTCGAGCGCTACAAACGCTATAACGGTGTCGAAGGAAACTCGCTCGATGCCCGCACGGCAGGGGAACCGATGTATCAGTCGGCCCGCAATACTCCGGATGTCGAGGACATAAACCAGGACAACACTCTCAATGAATATGAACGCTATTTCCAGTACCGTGTGTCGATAAGACCCGAGGATTTTGTGGTCGGCAAGAATTATATCACCGACAAGCAGACATCGCTTGTGCTTCTGCGAGACGGATCGACCGCCGAGGCTGTGTGGTATCAGTTCAAGATCCCTCTCGGCGACTACGAGAAGGCAGTGGGCGGTATCTCGGATTTCACCACGATCAGGTTCATGAGGATGTTTATGACCGGATTCCGCAACCCGACGCATCTGCGTTTCGCCACGCTTGAACTTGTGAGGGGCGAGTGGCGTGATTATGATTACAGTCTCGCGGGAAAAGCCGAGATGCCTGCCGTTGGAGAGCTCGATGTGTCGGTGGTCAATATCGAGGAAAATTCGGGGCGCGAACCGGTGAATTACGTGCTTCCTCCCGAGGTGTCGCGCATAGTGGATCCGGGACAGGCACAGATCACTCAGCTCAACGAGCAGTCGATGTCGCTTAAAGTCGTAGGGCTTGATGCGGAAGAAACGCGTGCGGTCTACCGGAATACCATGCTCGATCTGCGCAACTACAACCGGCTGCAGATGTGGGTGCATGCCGAGGCTCTGATCGATGACGTGACAGGTCTTGAAAGCGGGGATATGAGTCTGGTGTTCAGGCTCGGAAGCGATATCAGGGACAATTACTACGAGTATGAGATACCGCTGTCGCTGACCCTCCCCGGTCACTACAACAACAATGTGCCCGGCGACAGGGAAGAGGTGTGGCCGCGTGCCAACTGCCTTGACCTGAAGCTGCAGTCGCTTGTGGATCTGAAGCGTGAGCGTAACCGGGCACGCAGTGACAATGGCAGCGATGTTAGCTACAGGACAGTCTATACGCTTCCTGATCCTGACGACGCGAGCCGCCGGATGAGTGTGCGTGGCAATCCTTCGCTCAGCGACGTGAGGGTGATGCTTATAGGTGTCAGAAACAACTCGTCGATGCCCAAGAGCGGCACAGTGTGGGTGAATGAACTGAAAGTGACTGATTTCAATGAAAGCGGAGGGTGGGGAGTCAATGTCAACGCCAATCTTGCGGTGTCGGATATCGCGACCGTGAATTTCTCAGGCCACAGGGAGACTGCGGGATTCGGCAGTGTGGACCAGAGCATCAATGAGCGTCGCATGGACGATTACGTGCAGTATGGGGTGACGGTGCAGTCGGATCTTGGACGCTTCATGCCGTCGGCGGCTAAAATCAGTGCGCCGGTATATTACTCGGTGTCGGGAGAGCGCACCACTCCCGAGTACCTGTCTCTTAGACACAACACCGAGCCCACGAGACGGA
>JAIDKP010000379.1 GCA_029051445.1 Muribaculaceae bacterium
CTTATATTTCTTTGGTGAATTTGCTGTAATATTTTCTGTAAAGTTAGAAAAAACTGCGCAAATATCGGTTACGGCTTGACTTTTTTTCAGACTTGAAATCGTTTCTTTGGAGTAGTTGCCTGGAATTCTTTAAGGTATAGAGGCACGGAATATGCCGGATCAAGATACACCTTATCGCGCATCAGTTTCTCTGAAATAGGCACCATGCCTGTCGCAAGCGGTACGATATCCGCGACATATACTGCCGATACCGACCGCAGCACTTCACGGGCCTTGGCAGCTCCATCGCCCATGAAAAGCAGCCTTCGTCCAGGAGCAAGCCACTTTGAGAAGACCTGTTCAGTAAGTATCTGAGGAGCCGGATCCATAACAGGCTGCAATGCCGAGTCATAGACTGCGGTAAATACCTCCATTCTGCGTGCATCGATCATCGGAGCAAATAGATCGGTATCAGGGTTGAAATCTGCGATCTCAAACATCGCCATGGTAGCGATCAACTCCAGAGTCGGAACCCCGATAAGAGGTATTTTCAGGCCGTAGGCAATACCTTTTGCCTCTGAGAGACCGATACGGAGTCCGGTATAACTGCCCGGACCTATCGAAACCGCGACAGCATCAAGTTTCATGCCGTCGTGATTTTCAAGATAGTCCATACAGCTTTTGATCATGTCACTCAGCATCGCTGCGTGATTACGGCCTTCAAAATCCTCAAGATGATGAAGGATCATTCCGTCGTAGGAGAGTGCCACACTACATGTGGCACATGATGTTTCAATATTAAGTATCAGAGCCATATCAGACCATTAGTCTATAAATCTCTTCTGTAGCTTCGGCATCAAGCTTGTGATATCCGCCGATGATCTCACCTTTGTTCTCATGGAGTTTCTTCACAAGAAGCGATATATCGGCATTCTCAACTCCAAGTTCGCGTAACGTTACCGGAAGGCCGATTGAACGATAGAACGCCTTAAGACGTTCAATACCGGACAATGCGTCGGTGCGTTCGTCAAACGTCGACGGCACTCCCATGACCTCACGGGCGAAACGTGCAGGACGCGCCGGAGCGACATTGGCCATATATGTCAGCCATGCCGGAAAGACCACTGCAAGTCCGGCTCCGTGAGCGACATCATATACCGCGCTGAGTTCATGTTCCATAAAATGCGACACCCAGTCTTCCGTGCGTCCGCAGCCGCATATGCCATTATGAGCCATTGTACCGGCCCACATTATATTGGCGCGTGCATCATAGTCCTGTGGATTGGCAAACACGCACGGAGCAACAGCAATGATCGAACGCAACAGCCCCTCCGAGATTCCGTCAGTGACTTCCACATGTTCTGTGGGAGTAAAATAGCGCTCCATTACATGAGCCATCATGTCAGCTATACCACAGGCAGTCTGATAGGGAGGCAACGTATATGTCAGCTCGGGATTCATGACCGCAAACTTGGGTCTGAGAGCAAAATCACTGCGAAGGCTGATTTTATGCAGACCATCGATTTTGGTAATCACCGAATTACCGGATCCCTCGCTGCCCGCAGCCGGAATCGTAAGAACCACACCGATCGGCAAAGCCTTTTCCGGAGTAAGTTTTCCGGCATAAAAATCCCAGAAATCCCCGTCATAAGGCACACCGAGCGCAATTGCCTTGGCTGTGTCTATCACAGATCCGCCACCGACACCTATTACGGCTTCTACACCATGTTTGCGACACAATGCGATTCCTTCATAAACTCTGTCGTCAGTAGGATTGGGCTTTATACCTTCCATCCCGACAATTTCTATACCGGCGTTTCTGAGAGAAGTGGTCACACAGTCAAGAAGACCGCTCTTTTTTGCTGAACTGCCTCCTGATACTACAAGCACCTTCCGTGGATCGCCAAGATACTCCTTGGCAAGACGTCCGGTCTCTGATTCCGTGTTCCGGCCAAACAGGTATCTGGTCGGAGTGCAATATGTAAAATTATTCACCGTGTTACAGCTGTTGCTAAAAGCTCACCAAGTGTCGGATGAGCGTGAATTGTTCTGGAAATTGCCTCTACTGTCATTTCATTGGCCATCGCAAGTGCCGGTTCCGATATCAGGTCGGCAGCATGAGGCCCGCATATATGCACGCCAAGGATCTTGCCCGACGTGTTATCTACCAACAGTTTGAGAAGTCCGTCGGCCTCGCCCATGGCAACAGCCTTACCGTTTCCTCTGAACGGAACTTTTACAGACTTGTATTCCACCTCATGTTCTTTGCATTGTTCTTCTGTCATTCCTACCATACTGCATTCCGGTACAGAGAATACAGCTGCCGGGATCACATTCATGTCGACATCCTCGCCAAGAACTCTGCGCCCTTGTGCGACTGCCGCATGTGCAAGCATGCATTTAGCATTTACATCGCCGATAGCATAGACTCCTGGGGCAGTCGTCTCATAATTCTCATTGACCACTATGCCGCGTCGGTCGGTCTCGATACCGGCCTTGTCAAGTCCGGCAGGCAGAACTGCACGACGTCCTACAGCCATGATCACAACATCGCTTTCGACTTCGATCGTCTTGCCTTTGCACTCATATATTACTGTGCGGTTCTCTTTAATCTCCGTTACAGCTGCCGAAGTGATGATTTTTACACCACGCTTGCCAAGCGACATGCGCAGACGCTTTGCGATATCTTTATCGAAAGGAGGAAGTATCTCTTTACAGAATTCAACAACGGTCACATCACAGCCGAATGCATTGAGTATCGAGGCAAATTCAATACCGATAACACCGCCTCCGACAATCGTAACGCGCCCCGGAAGCACTGTTGTCTCAAGAAATGAATCGCTGTCAATCGCATACTCGGCACCCGGAATAGGTATTTTCGCCGGCTCCGATCCGGTAGCGATGACAATTGTCGGAGCTGTGAATTCCTCTCCAGCTGCAGTCACGGTGTGAGTACCCGTGAATTCAGCAACTCCTTCGACCACACGGACTCCTTTGAGTCCCATCGCAGCCCCCTCGCGCAATGCAGTCACAACCTCATCTTTGCGCTCCATCACGCGCCTGAAGTCAACCTTGACACCGTCGATACCGATGCCAAACACTTCAGCTTCCCTTGCATCAAGAGCGATCTGTGCTGTGCGGGCGAGTGCTTTCGTCGGTATGCAGCCACGGTTCAGACATGTACCGCCGATCCTGCCTTTCTCAATTACAACGACACTTTTGCCCATAGCGCAGGCCGAGGCGGCAGTGTCCATGCCGCCCGGTCCCGCACCTATGATTATGATATCAGTTTCCGTCATGACTTAGAGTTAAGTTCCGACCATGTCACGACAGGATGCAGCGCGGCCTCAGTATCGTCGGGGCGAGTCACAGGAGTAAGATGCGGAGCGCTCTTTACCGTCTCCGGATCTTCGGCCGCCTCACGGGCAATATCATGCATCACGTCGATAAACCGGTCAAGTGTATCTTTGCTTTCGGTCTCGGTCGGCTCGATCATGAGAGCTTCATGGAAAAGGAGCGGAAAATATATCGTTGGAGCATGATATCCGCGGTCAAGAAGACGCTTTGCGACATTAAGCGTAGTAACGCCTGTCGATTTGTCTTTCAGACCATCGAAGACAAACTCGTGTTTGCATAGTCCGTCAATCGGGAGCAGATAGCTGTCGCGCAGCTTCTCCTTGATATAGTTCTGTCTCTTATACACATAA
>JAIDKP010000038.1 GCA_029051445.1 Muribaculaceae bacterium
CGCCTGAAAAATATCCAAACCTCAACACTCAAAAAAGAGAGGCTGCGCCGTAAAACTTAATTACGACACAGCCTCATTCAAGCCACTAAAACATAGAGCCTCGGAGAGGCGATGTAATACTACATGAGATCCCCGCTATCGTATGCTACCCCCATATCAGATGCTATACGCCTGAACTCACTGTCGACTTCCGTAATCGAATGATGTTCTTTCTGTGTCTTTATATAGTTGGTCACAGATGTTCTACCCTCAGGCGACACACTTTTTGCATAATATTCGGCTGCCCATCCGCGAAACATTGGAAAGCGAGGATCTTTCTTAAGCCAACCGCTTGAAAGTGACTTTATCTCACGTACAACATCGGAGAGTGTTCGCGCAGGAGTGAGATCAAGAAGTATGTGCACATGATTTCCAATACCTCCTATCCTTAGAAGGCGACATTTGTTGTTATCAATCACAGACCATATAAAACGGTAAACATCCGGGAGATATTCTTCTGGGAGTGTCATCTCTCGCTGTTTGGTGCAGAATACTATATGATATAGGGCGCATACTTTACTCATGACGGCAAAGATAGGATTTTATCTCATTACATCGCCTCTCCGAGGCTCTATGATTTAGTGGCTTGAATCCCCAGGCTCCCATTCGGTCGCCTGGGGTTTACAATAACGTCGCGCCTCCCGGCGCTCATCATCCGAGGCACTCCGCCTCAGCAGCCCTCGTAGCGATCAACACTGCGTGGTTGTGCCTCCCGGCGCTCATCATCCGCGATACACCGCCTCAGCAGCCCTCTTGGCGATCAACACTGCGCGGTTGTGCCTCCCGGCGCTCAACATCCGCGATACACCGCCTCAGTGGCCCTCATGTAACAGTCATCAACGAGACATCATCGAAACAAACTGCAAGGCTGCCACTGTCAATGCCGAGAGACGATGTTAACATCACTTGTCCCAACATTAACAATACATTACAAACAATCGAGTGTAGGCAAGCGTATTAATAATGCATGGGGTATTCCGTGTACAACCTTTATTAGATTAGATACTATGAAAGACTCAAAGAAAAAGCCGGTATTTGAGCCGGTAAGCACCGAAGAGGCCAAGAAAATCCGTGCCACAGTTGGTGAGGATGTTCCACCGTCGGGACTTGAATGCCCTTCTGGTGGTGACAAAGAATATGACTCTTGCTACGGAAAGAATGAAGGTGACTGGTGTTGCATCGATGTAGGTGAAAAGAATTACGGACGATGCCGATATGAGTCAGGAAGTTACTCAAAGCTTAAGTGCAAAGGTCCATTCATCCTTGGCAGAAAGCTCTAAAGCTAAACAGGGAATGATAGAAGAGGCGGTCGCTCAGCGATCGCCTCTTCTATCATTCAATATCGGGGTAGAAACTTAGATTTCGTCAGGAGTGAGTTCGTCACCGCCATAACCGGGGTTCTGTTTCAGCAGGTTGTTGGAACCTATAACCGAATCACCTACAGGCAGACGACATACATTCTTGTCATTGGTTGCTGTGTGCGACCACCAGTTTTCAGTATGGAAAACACCCCAACGGATAAGATCGATACGGCGGCGGCCCTCACCGAGGAACTCAATCATCCATTCGTCAAGCAGACGCCACTGGTCAAGGTTGCTTGCTGTCACAGGGTTGGGATCGGCACCGCCTACGAAGTTGCGTGCACGCACCTTGTTGATCAGATCAGCCGCACCCTGCTTGTCGCCCTTGCGGAACTTACATTCGGCAAGAGTGTAGTATACCTCGGTAAGACGAAGGACAGGCTGGGATGCCGTGCCATAAAGACGATACTCGTTTTCGTCGGGGATAGGATATTTCACCAGACGCACGCCAGCGTTCTCTTCCGCGCAATAGTACATCTCTGACGGGAGATCGGCAACAGAGTTGTATTCACCGTTGGGATTGTCGGCACTCTTGAGTTTTGAGTAAGGGGCGACAGCATCGGTAATCGAAATCATTTTGCCGTTGAGCCATGAGCGGTTACCCGTGCATACTCGTTCGGGATAACGGTCGTCCTGAAGGTCGCCGATCAGGAACATTCCCTCATATTCGCCGTTGCCGAGATAGCGATACTTTTTCTTGCGCAGGTCGCCGTCGTCAAACTTCTCATAAGGTGAGCCAAGCTTGATTTCAGGATTAGTTTCCATATAGAGCTTGCCCTCGGGATTGCGTGAGGGTGCGAGACACCATCCGTTGTTACATGATCCCGGAAAGCCTGTGTTTATGCCGAAATACAAGCTGATCCTATAAGGGAAGAAGTTGGTCCACCAGTCGTTTTTCATCTGTGTGTAGTCGGCCGGCACACCCCATATAATCTCGGTCGAGGACTTGTTTTCAAAGTCAAAAGAGCCGTGCCATGTGTCCTCCAGTTCATAAGGGCCATATACTCCATTGATGATGTCCTGGCAAATCTGCTCTGCCTCGTCAAACATCTGCACTCCGATATAGCTTTCGGCATTGAAATAAAGCTCGGCAAGAAGCATCGCTGCAGCACCCTTGCTGATATAGCCGTCGATGTCCTGGTTCACCGTCTGGCGCGCAGGTAGTCCGGCAACGGCTTCTTTCAGAAGTTCCTCGGTATAATCAAATGTTTCCTTGGCAGTGGCACGCGGTTTCAGAGGATCGTTTGTCGACTGATATATCGGAGCTCCGCCATACCAATCCATGGTCTTCATATAGAAGTAACCGATCATCGCCTGCATCTGTCCGAGGTGTGATGCCCGGTCTTCTTCGGTAAGATTCATGGCTGAATAGTCCAGAGAGTTGATCTGTTCGATCACCGTCAGGCATCTTGCGACACCCTGCATGGCCTCTTTCCAGTTGGTGTCAGCCCGGCTATGCTCCCAGTTCATGGTATGGTCATGAAGCTGGATGTAAGCACCGTTGTCATACCAGTCGCCCGACGTACGCGACGGGTTGATCATGGCATCGGCCATAAACTCGTTAATCGAGAAAACATGCTCTGCACAAAAGACCTTCCAGTGATAGAACGGGCGAGACAGGAGCTGATATATGTTGTTCTCATTTTCCACAAAGTTGTCGGGCACGACCTGGGAGTAGTAGATCTCGTCCATATTGCAGGATGCGAGAGCTCCGATCATTGCGGCCGACATCAGCATATTTTTGATTTTCATGTCTGTCTGTGTTGTTTTAGCTTGTTAGAAAGTAAGCTGGACACCCATTGTGGCACGGATCGTCTGCGGATAGGTGTTTTCGCCGCTCTGGAACTCGAAGCCTGGGTAAAGTCCATTGATTCTCACCTCGGGATTGAGGCCGCTGTACTTTGTGAAAGTCGCTACGTCACGCAGTGTCAGGTAAAGACGGGCTTTCTGCAGATAGTTGGTCCACTTCGAGGTATTGAGAGTGTAACCTATGTTGATCGCGTCGATCTTGACGAATGTAGCGTCCTCAATAAAGTAGTCTGTTATGATCTTGTCACCCTTGAACTCAATATTCTGGTCATAAAGGTGCTTGATGACATTCTGGCCGGAACTCTGACTGATACCGTTGTACATGCTCGGCTGATTATAGACGTCATGGTCAAACCAACCACGCAGCTGCAGACCGAAATCAAAGTTCTTATAGCGGATTGTATTGTTCCATGTTGCGATGATTGCCGGCATAGCGTTTCCTACATACTGCTTGTAGGAGCTCTTCAGGTTTTTCTGAGACACGATACCGTCCTCACCTCCATCAATAAGGAAATTGCCGTCTTCATCAAATCCTGCAAACTTATAGACATAGAACTGTCCGATATCGATACCGTCGGTGAGTCTGACACCGTAGCCCGGACTGCCGGGAGTCGGGAAGCCACACTGGTCAAGGTATGCGTTATCCATGCCGAGATGCTTGATCTTGCTGGAACTGTGTGAGAGACTAAGCGAGGGTGTCCATGAAAAATCTTTATTCTGGATCGCGATACCTCCGATCTCAAATTCCCAGCCTCGTGACTGCATGGAGCCTATATTGCGGAGGATCTGATTCTCGACATAGGGAGGCTGCGGTGCGTCAACCCAATAAAGCATATTGCTGACATTGCGGTTAAACCAGTCGAATTTACCCCACAGACGTTCGTTGAAGAACGAGAAGTCAAGACCGATGTTAAACTCTTTGCTTTCCTCCCATCTCAGATCAGGATTACCGTTGTTGGCGGGACCATAGCTGGTCAGCCATGTGCTTGTGCCAGGAATAGGATATCCGGTACCCGAACTCGTAAGACGGGTTACTGTATTTCCTGAATCGAAATCGTTGTTACCGGTAACACCATAGGCGACACGCAGTTTGAGGTCACTGAGCCAGTCACGGGTGTCGTCCATGAAACTCTCACGGCTGATGCGCCAGCCACCTGATACAGCCCAGAATGTACCCCAGCGGTTATTGGCACCGAACTTCGAGGATGCCTCGCGGCGAACCGACGCGCTTGCCATGTACTTGTCGTCGTAGCTGTAGTTGGCACGGGCAAACATCGACAACAGACGATTGCGCGGATCCTTGCTGGAGCTCATGCCTGCAAGGCCTTCCTTAAGATAACTGCCTTCGCCGAGATTCCAGGGACCGATACCGTTGATAGAGAAGTCGGAGTTATTTGCACTGAAATTCTCTACATTTTTCTCCCAGAAAGACCAGCCGGCCGTAGCAGAGATGTTGTGTTCTCTGTTCTCGCCGAAATCCTTGATATAGTTCAGATATGCGTCATAGCTGATCTGATTTGTCTTGCTGAAAGAGTGTGATGCATAGCCGCTTTTGCCGCCTACAATCGAATTCAGATGCCTGGCATCCTCATAGTAGGTCTGTACCCACTGGCGACGGTCGACATTGGCAGAGCCATTGAAAGTCAGGCCATCCCAGATGCGCACTTTCAATGTTGCAGTACCAAGAAGCCACTGATCCTTTGCATTATTGGTCTTAAGCATGATATCGGCAACCGGATTGGGCCAGTCTGACCCGGTACCGTAATCCGACACATTGTAATCCGATGGACTGTTCGGGTTCATCAGTGGAATCGTCGGGTTCATGACCATTGCATTGCGCACTGTGCCATAATCGCCACGCTGGTCACGGTCAGCCTCGCGTGCCTGAAGACGCACACCGATTTCGACACGATTGTCAAACAGCTTGTAGGTAGCGTTGATACGGCCTGAATAGTCCTTGCGACCGTCACCGATAACAATACCCTCTTGATCTTTATACATCAGCGATGAGTAAACCGAGAGGTTGTCGGTACCACCCTGAAGAGTGATCATGTGCTGCTGCGAGAACGGATGGTCGACTGTCACTGCGTCATACCAGTCGGTGTCGTAACCGAAGTCTGAGCCAACGCCGTTTTCCACATACTCCGCAGCTGTCATCAGGTCAGGTTTCTTACGTACAAATTCGGTGGTGAACTCACCCGTATATGTAGCATGGATCTTCCCGACTTTGGCCTGCTTGGTCGTGATGAGGATCACACCTGCAGCAGCACGTGTGCCATAGATGGCACCGGCCGAAGCGTCCTTGAGCACGTCGATGCTCTCGATATCCTCCTGAGCAACTGAACGGATGTCACCGCCGGGGACACCGTCGATAACGATCAGAGGAGTCTTTCCGGCATTAACTGAAGCAACTCCACGGAGCTGGAATCCACTCTCGTTGTTAGGAGAACTGTTGTTGTAGATTGTCAGGCCGGAGACCTTGCCCTGAAGAGCAGATCCGATATCACCGCCACCGACACCGGCAGTGAGGTCGTCGCCCTTGATCGAGGTGATAGACGAGGTCACCTGCTTCTTTTGCATCGAACCGTAGCCGATGACCACGACGTCGTCGAGGACTTTGCTGTCTTCGAGCAGGGTGACGGTGATGGAGGTGCGGCCCTTGAGGGCGATCTCCTGGGGTGTGTAGCCTACGGCCGAAACAAGAAGTGTGGCGTTGGCGTCGACACCGGTGAGGACAAAGTTGCCGTCCAGATCGGCGGCGGCACCCTTCTGTGTCCCTTTGACGAGCAATCTGATTCTTGCTGAGATCTATGTTCTATAGTGTATTGCGGTTGCTTGAGGCTGTGCCGGGCGACTACCGGGCGACTACGTGAGGCACCGGCGGATGTCAGAGAAGATTGATGAGGTCACGTTTCATTTCTTCGTCGATGTCGCGGTATCGTGCGAATGCCTTGCTGCCGTCTTTGTGGCCTGAGAGGCGGCCGACGAGGCTCGGGTCTTTGACTTTTTTGTACAGGTTGCCTACAAAGGTGCGTCTGGCGAGGTGGCTGGTGGCTATCTCGTTTATCGGGCGCTGCTCCTCGAGTCCGGTCAGAGGATTGAGTATCGTGACCGTGCGTGTAATGCCGCACTGCAGGAATATTCTTTTGATTGCTTCGTTGTAGCGTTGGGCTGAGGTGAATGGCAGGAGTCGTCCGTCGGGTAGGTCGCGGTAGCGTTTTATGATTGTTGCGGCCTGCGGGTGCAGCGGTACGCGTATTACTTCGGGATGTCTCTGTCTTGTCTTTCCGGCGATGTATTCTACAGCTCCGCCTATGATGTTGCCGGCGGTAAGGCGCATCAGGTCGGAGACACGGCATCCGATCAGGCAATGGAAGATGAATATGTCGCGTTGTGCGGCAAGGTGTGTGTCGTGCGAGAGGTCGGTTTGTGCTATTATGTTGCGCTCGTCAATGGTGATGTAGTATGGCGTGCCGTATAGTTCGGCCTTTATGCCGTTGTAGCGGGCAAACGGGCGGTTGTCGGTGAATTCCTGGTTGTAGCACCAGTTGAAGAAAGCCCTCAATGCGTTCAACAGGTTTACAATAGTGTTGTTTCCGCGTGGAAGCGGTCCGGCGTTTTTTCCGATTGAAGCGCGGTAGTCGTTGTAAATCTCAGGATATCGGGTGTGTATTTTGTGCTCGTCGCGCAGGAAGTTTTCAAAGTCGGTGATGTCGGCAGTGGTGAATGTGGAGATGTGTATGACGAACGGGGTGCCGTTTTCGGCGGTCCGGAAGGCTTCGTAGCGTCTGAGCGCTCGCCTGAGCACCCGATAGCGTTTTACCCGCCAATCCGAAAACTGGTGCGTGCTCAGATATTGTTCAAAAATTTCGTGAAACGGGTGCTGTGACGTGTTGCCGGCCGACCGGTGAAGATAGTCATGCAGTTTGCTGATGAAGTACTGTCGTGACAGCATATGCCGGGATGTCATGGTGGCTATGCGCAGAAGGTACTGCTCGATTGCAGTCAGGTCTGATTCGATCTTCTGTATCTCCTCGGCTTCGGCGCGGTCGGCGCGCGGTCTGACGAATGATCCGTTCTTGAATCGTGAGGGGGATATGTATAGCCCTGTGTGGATGCGGGGCTGGATCCCCCGTGCGACAGAAATGCGCAGGATAATTTCGGATTTGCCCGAGCTGTTGACTTTTTTCGATAGTTCGCGTTTTGTAGTTGCCATGGCTGAAATTTTAAGTTATGTCATGGCAAATGTATGGCAAATTCTGACTACCGTCTGACTACCCGCTTGCCTGCCTGATGATTGGCAGATGCTGTCATTCGAAATAGAATGTCACGACAACCATCGATGATGTGGCACGCTTTACGGCTTGTGTGAAACGCATTGTGGCCGGATCGTCGGCGAGATCGTGCCGGTCGTGCTGAAGCATGTCGCATAGGCCGAAACAGAATTTGACCTCAGGGATCAACTTGAAGTATGGAAGGTAGAAGTCGCATCCGATGCCTACGGTCAGGTACAGGTCGGCGGTGCGCAACATCAGTGTCTCGGCACGCTTTTTGGCGACATCGAAGGCCGGCATCAGTCCGCCTGACAGGTAGGGGCGTGAGTTGCGGTAGCGCTGTCCCGAGAATTTCAGATCCAGGGGGAGAACGAGAAATGTTGATTTCAGTGTCTGTGAGACCGTCTGGCCTGATGTGTATTCGCGCATCTTCACATCGCGGCTTCCGAAGTAAAGCCCGGGCGTGAAGCGTAGGTTGAACCAGCGGCTGAGCCTTATGTCGCCCACGGCTCCGACGCAGAATCCCGGGGAGTAGGAGGGCTGTTCGGCATACCACTCTGTGCCGTCGTAGGCGATCTGTCCGGTGTTGGCAAAGGTCATGTCCTGAAAGTGGAAACCTGCGGAGAAGCCGAGGTGGCATCGTCGCAAGTCGGCATAAGGCCGGTTCATCGGGCCGTGTCCTGTCGGCGCACACCATGACTGCGGTGACACTATCAGCAGCAGGGCGATGGCTACGATGTAGCGAAGCAGGTTACTCATAGTTGGCAAGGGCTTTGCGCAGCTGGTCTTTCACCATGGCGCGCAGTTCGTCGGGAGCCTCTACGGTGACATCTCCTCCCATTGATATGATTTCAGATACCAGGTCGGGGGTCAGCCGCAGCCGGTAGGTGAACACCGAGAATCCGTCGTGTATGTATTCGTCCTGGCTGTGGTGCAGCGGTAGCGTCCTGAGGTATCTTGCGCGCCGGGAGTCGACACGGAGTCTGATATCATGCGGTTTTCCCATCGAGAATATGACACCGAAAGAGTCGGAGGAGTAGGTTGTCGCATCAAAGTCGGCCGGAATCTCGAATGTTCCCGGAAGCATTGATGCCTTTACAATGCGGTCGAGAGCATATGTCTTGATTTTTCCGTCGGCAGTGTTTCGTCCGGTCATGTACCAACGCTGTCTCAGTAGATTAAGGAAGTAGGGTTCGACTACGACATCGCGCGAAGGGTTCACACGTGTGTAAGGAGCGTAGTCGAACTGCACTGGATGGTTGTGTTTTACCGCGTCGATGACGATGTTCAGATGTTCGCGCGCCGATGGAATGTCCTCAAGGAAAATGCGGGATGAAATCTGCCTTGACTCGCTTACCACGCTGCTTGTCGCCGCCGAGTTGAGCAGCCAGTCGGTGATGGTGGCTCCGCGTCGCGGCTCGTCGCTTTCCTCGATGTAATATTCGAAAGTCGAGGAATTGTAGCGTATTTCGATGCCGAATACATCCTCGATGGCACGACGGTAGTTGTAGAATGTGCGCCGGGGTATTGTCTCGCCGTGAGACGAGAACTGTGACATACTCCACCGCTCCCTGATCTGTTCGAACGATATGCGTCGGTAGCGCCTTATAGTGTCGACGATCCATATATAGCGTGAGAGTAGGTCGCGTGCCATGACAGTCAAAGTGGTTAATGCGTTTATATGCAAAAATACCGAGACTGAGGGGCAACATTTCTGACAGGAAAGTTAAATTGTGTGTTCTGGAGGTTAAAAAGTGATAATCGTGAATATCCTTTGACCTCTCATTATACTTTTGCAACAATGGAAAAAGTCATGCACTACGTCTGGCGCCACAGGCTTTGGAATAATCCGTCGATGGAGACTGTCGACGGCAGGCGTGTGACGGTGATCGATCCCGGGCAGCCTAACAATGGTTCGGGTCCCGACTTTTTCAATGCAAAGGTGCGTATCGACGGGGAGCTTTGGGCCGGAAATGTGGAAATACACGTCAGGGCTTCTGACTGGTATCGTCACGGGCATGACAGTGATCCGGCCTACGACTCGGTGATACTGCATGTGGTTGATGCCGATGACGCTCCGGTTGAGCGTCCTGTCAGCGGAGGCAGGATCCCGCAGGTGAGAATGCCGTGTGTGGCCGACTTCGCGTCGCGGTATTCACGGCTTGTCGGAAACGCGTCAACCGAGCTTCCGTGTGCCGGTGAGATCGCGTCAATGTCCTCGCTCCATATTTCCGACTGGATTTCCGCTCTGGCTCATGAGCGCATTATCGGCAAGGCCGAGCGCATAACGGAGTTGCTCGGACGGTTTTGCGGCGACTGGGAGGAGACAGCCTACGTTACGTTTGCCCGGGCATTGGGCCGTGGCATCAACGGCCAGGCCATGGAGCAGCTCGCGTTAGCCACGCCGCTGAGGCTATTGCGCAAACATTCCGACTCTACCGTTGCGTTGGAGGCTATGCTTTTCGGGCAGGCCGGAATGCTTGAAAAAGAAGCGGCCGATGATCCTTATTACGCTACGTTGCAGCGTGAATATGCGTTCTATCGTACAAAATTCGGCCTACGGCAGCCCAAGGCTATAGTGTGGCGGACATCAGGGATGCGCCCGCAAAGTTTTCCTCACCGTCGTGTGGCTTTGCTTGCGGCTATGATTTCCGGCGGATTTTCTCTTCTGTCAAAGTTGCTTGAGTCCGAGAATCCTGAAAATATCATGCGTCTTTTTCAGGCAGAGCTGTCGCCTTACTGGCAGACACGATATACGTTTGGCGCTGTTGCCGGACGTCCTTCACCTCCGCTGGGGCGCGGAGCCATGCAGTCGCTGGTTATCAATGTGGCGGTGCCGCTTATCTATGCCTATGGCAGTGTGGTCAGGGATCCCAAAGCAGAACAGCGGCAGGATCACGCTTTCGGTCTGCTCGAGCAGATACCGTCGGAAGAAAACAATATCGTATCGCTGTTTGTTAAGGAAGGTGTGGTCTGTCGTGATGCGTTCACATCGCAGGCTCTTATCCAGTTACGGCGAGTTTATTGTGAGCCGCGCAAGTGTCTCTATTGCCGCATCGGCCACCGGCTGTTAAGCCGGCGTGCGATGCGTCCGGTGATATCTGATTGAATATGTGTTTAAAAAAAAAGTAAATATGGAATTCATTGCACAATATAATCTTACAGGCCTTTCGATAGGAGTGGCCACATTCTTGATAATCGGTTTGTTTCATCCTCTTGTGATCAAAGGTGAATATTATTTCGGAGTCAGATGCTGGTGGGTCTTTCTTCTGATGGGGATTGCTGCGGTGGCGGCATCGGTCGCTGTAAACGATATTCTT
>JAIDKP010000380.1 GCA_029051445.1 Muribaculaceae bacterium
CTGCAAGCCCCATCAGAGCTATGATTATGTAATACAATACGCTCATTTTATTATTTTGAATATGATGACTTATTGATGTTAATTCTTTGGATGTTATATAAAAAACCGACACTCATCACGTCCCTTGTGATCTTCATGCGTCCATCCTGGCCGGGATGATCACCAAAAATCGGGATCGCGGTGCGTGTCGCGTCAGTATTCTCTGCTATGTCAGCGTCTCCGTTGAAAATCACCACCACACTGTGTCAATGACAACCCACGGGAAACACTATTATTTCATTCGATCATTCACTCCATGTCGGTCAATATAGCATCAAGTTCCGCATCTGCCTCATTCAACAGGCCTTCCATACGTTCGGCCGTCAGATTCAGCATCTCGAAATTTCTCGCGAAGTGAAAAGCTATGAGAGTCATAAGCTCCTGCGGAGCCTTTGTCGGAAATCTGAGCTTCCAACGCTCCCACAAATAGTTGAGAGCAACTTCTGCCTTTCTGATCGCCTCCTCCTGATCCGGAACGATATCCATGTGAAGAGGGGGCAACCCTGCTATCTTGACTGTGATATGTTGTTTATCTGTCATCTCAGTTCTCAAAGCCTTAGATCATATCCTCAACTCTGAAGATCAGAGATACACTGATCTATCTCACGCACAAGCTCCGACAGCATGGCGCGACTCCGTTTCATCTCATCTGCGCTCGGACGCGCCGATGTCACAACCGAGAGATACTCTACCTTCATCTTCAGCTCTTTGATCTCGCGCTCCTTCTGTGAAAGTTCATCTTCAAGACGCTTGATCTCCTCTCGGGCAGCATCACGTTGTTCAACTGCTATACGATATCGCTTGGCAACCATAGCCGCTTTTCCACGCAACTTCTCTATTGCCCTTTCAAAATCGTAAGCCATGATTCAGTCTTCCGATGATTTTCGATGAAACCTTGTCTATCCGCCGGATAAATATCCCGTTTGAGAACCTTCAAGACACAATCCGACTTTACACACTGTCTGTAGTTTCTGCAAATTTAATCACCTGCATCCACATTTCAAAACATTTTATAAAGTGATTTAAACTCCGACTCTCGCAAAAATATAATTCCATCAACATCATTTATATCTTTATTTGATATATGGATATATTATACATATCCCCTATATAGTAATAATATCTGTACACAATAGTTTAAAACACAGTTCACACTGTCGGTCACCGGATTATGGCTGCACAAATTGTTCATATAATCCTCACTGATGTTCACTGCCGACGCAACTGCCACAAATCATGCGGCTGTCGATCCGATATCAAAAACTTATTCACATAAATGCAGGAGTAAGCAGTAGGGACGCACGGTTCGTGCGTCCGCCTAATTCACATCATCATAAGTATATGCATCGCACTGACAACTGCGAGAGGGGCGAAGCCCCGGTTTCTTCAGTAACCGCGGCCGATACCGGCTCCCCCTCCACACCCGCCATTAAATAAAATCGATGCCGTCTCCCTCATTGCTGAAGAAAACGGCACCTGGATAGTGCTATGGCTAATGCCTTTATTCTGAAACTACCTCAAAAGGTACTTCTACAGATACTTCCTTGTGAAGGTTGATGATGGCGGTGTACTCGCCGACTTCCTTGACCGGATTCTTGATAACGATGATCTTGCGATCGATCTCAAATCCTGCCTTCTGGAGCGACTCGGCAATCTGGATAGCGTTTACGCTACCGAAGATAGTGCCGGTTGAACTGGTCTTGGCACCGATTGTAAGCTTAACATCGGCGAGCGATGCGGCAACAGCCTCGGCATCGGCCTTGATCTTGGCGAGCTTGTGGGCGCGCTGACGCTGATCCTCGGCGAGCTGCTTCAGAGCCGACGGAGATGCGATAACTGCCTTACCGGTGGGGATGAGGTAGTTACGGCCATATCCCGACTTCACCTCCACTACATCGTCCTTGTAACCGAGGTTGGCGATGTCTTCTTTAAGTATGATCTTCATAACTTTTTATTTATTGGGGGTGATTTTTTTACTTCATCAGGTCTGTTACGTAGGGGAGAAGAGCAAGGTGACGTGCACGCTTAACTGCCTGGGCTACGCGACGCTGGAACTTCAGAGATGTGCCTGTGATGCGGCGGGGAAGGATCTTGCCCTGCTCATTGAGGAACTTCTTGAGGAACTCAGGGTTCTTGTAGTCGATATACTTGATGCCGCTACGCTTGAAACGGCAGTATTTTTTCTTCTTGACGTCTACCGACAGGGGAGTCAGATAGCGGATTTCTGAATTATTCTGTGCCATGATCAAGCTTCGGTTTGTGCGGGTTCTACTGTGGTAGCCTTGGGTGCGCTCGCGAGCGAACGACGCTTGGCTGCATACTCGGCTGCATACTTGTCAAGACGGAAAACAAGGAAGCGAAGAACATTGTCATCGCGACGGAATGCCGTCTCAAGCTTCTTGACGATTGTAGGTTCGCCGTCAAATTCTACGAGCACATAATAGCCGGTGCTCTTCTTTTCGATGGGGTAGGCAAGCTTTTTTACACCCCACTCTTCCTCGTTCACGATGGTAGCACCGTTGTCGGTGAGTACCTTCACAAACTTGGCAGCCGCTTCCTTCATCTGCTGATCAGACAAAACGGGAGTTAAAATGAAAACGGTCTCGTAATGGTTCATTTGTGAAACTATTGTAATTGTTTACTTGGTGATCGCAATCTACTTCGCGAAAACCGCCGCAAAATTAATTAATTATTTGATCTTTACAAAAACTTTTTATCTGTTTCAATAAAATATTTTATAAAGATAAGTGCTGTATAAAAACTTTATCAAGCCTTGGAAATACTATCTACAGTATTTGGGCGTACTATCACATATCCCTACAAATCAATATTATATCAATATTGAATCGGACTTATCCGATGTAGAGGCGTGCGACAGTACGCCCAAATCCTATAAATTTGTTTTACGCGATTATTAGAAACTGTTTATATTTTATAATACAGCTTCTTACTTCCTCGAAGCCTCGTTAAGAGCGCGGCGCGCCTTGGCGGTGATTACACGCCAGGGCTCCTGAGGATCATTCACATTACCGTTTCTGATCTCTTCGAGAACTGCATCAACGCCGCTTACATCAACACCGGCGGCACGAAGAGCACGAACCTTCTCGGCAGCCTCGATACCGTCGATGAGGCGCTCGAAACGCATCGACGAACGATTGTACGGATAAACAAGATAAGTGTCGCCAGAGCTCCAGTTGCCATAACGGCTGTCCTTTTCAGGATCTGCAGGCCACGAATTATAGGCCCAGCGGAGCATTCCGTCATAATCCCATGCAAGGCCATACCATCCGAGCAGCTCCGCCTCAAATGGCTGAGAATAAGTAAACGTATTGGGATAAAGCGGGCCGCAGCACACATAGAACGTAGTCTTGAAACCCTGCTTGCGGCGTGACTCTATGTCACTGTGTTCCGCAGGCTGTCCCTGAGCCACACACACATCACGCATCATTGTGTACTTCTTATATGACTTGTGATTGTCGGCAAGAGCGAAGCCCATCTCTGGAGCACATTTCTCAAGCACTTTCACTGCTGCGTCCATAGCCTCGGGCGAACGCTCGTCCATTGCGATATTCGTTATGGCAAGCCAGCCTTTCTCGCTGAGATGTTTCTTGAAGTCAAGCAAAAACGGTTCCCACATCTCACCGAAAACAGGTGTACCGGGCTCGGCGACAACAGTAACTGTCTCCCCCTTGCTTTCATCCATATACTCAAGCTCACAGTTCCAGGGCACCATAGAGTAGCAGTTGATCATCTCGCCGATACCGAGATCCATCATCATCTGCACCCAACGGTCAAACACCGTGTAGTCATATGCCCATGTGCCATCCTTCTTGAGAGTCCACTTTATCATGTTCTCATATCCGTCATAACACTGGTGGTTCCAGGGATCCTTGTTGAGAGTAGCGGTTATCACTTTCTGGCCGGCGGCTGCAAGACGTTCCATCACAGGCTTCATAGCCTCGAAATGCTCATCGCTCCATACCTCGAGACCATGAGCGCGGGCCACTGCTGTCGGATGCTGCCAAAGATCAAGATGATAGTTCCATTTGTCAGGAGAAGCGAGAGTATGTTTCTGTACTTCAAGAGTCATCGGAAGCACAACCTTGTCACCGTTATTGGCCGTGAGAGTCACACGTGAATTGTAAAGACCTTCGGCCGCATCCTCGGGCACCGACACTGTGATCCAGACAGGTCTAACCGTACGCTCGGCCATGTCGAAAGTCTTGAGTGAGTCAAGCATGTCAGGAACAAGACATGTCGATTTGCCTACACTAAAGAGGCTGTCCGATATTGTATAGCGCACAAAGCGGGCATCGGCTATCGACGACGGTAATGTACCCTTGTCCGACTTGAAATTATCAATATCGCAGCTAACACCGTCGATGCTGTCAGCCGACCACAGAAGCAGCTGGGCAGAAGCACGCTCACCCTTCCAGGCAACTATTTCACATGTATCTTCACAGTCGCTCTGCGGTACGATACTGCGGCTGTAGCGCACATCGGCATCACCCCACATTCCCTGCAGGCCACTTTCCACAGCATCCCATTGCGCTGCTTTTTCAGCTGAGAGTACCATAGGATCATCAGCCTCATTGAATGTATCTGCAGGAGTATAACTCTTCTTACATCCGGTCAGCATCGTCACTGCCAGTGTCGAGATTACAAGAACTTGTGATTTGATTCTCATGGCAAGTTTCTTATTTTTTAGGTAGTTTAGTTATTCTTATTTGAATCAGCATGGAAAAAAAAATTATTTTGCCTTTTCTGTTGCTGCATCTGTTTTGCACTCTTTTGCTGTATAACCGATCTTCCTGAATGCTTTTGACAGATTTTCGCTATTGGTCTTTTCTGAGTCATAAGTGATAGTGACAGTCTGTTGCTTCAGATCTGTTGCTATGCGGCTCACACCCTTTTCATATCTTATATTGTTTTTTATCTTATTCTCGCAGTTTTTACAGCTCATTTTAGGGCTGACAGTAAATACTACTGTCTTACTGTTGTCATCCTTTCCATTTGTAGCCGACACAGCCATCATAGGCAACATGGCCAGCAACATGATAAATATTAGTTTCTTCATAATGAAGTGATTTTAACTTACGACATTTTAAGATTTTACACTGATGTGAGAATACAAAGCTATAATTATTAAATTGATTTTCATAAAAATTTGGTGATATTATACCTGAAACCCACATAAACCATTGCTCCCTGCAGAGGGCCATAGATCATTGTAGCGTCAAAATTCTCTCCCCAGGGATCTGCCGCATCGACTATCGGATTACGTTGCCGGAAATTTGTAAGATTCTCACCGCCGATATACAATGACCAGTGTCTGAAATTACGAGTTACCTGAGCATTGAGTTGAACATAAGGTTTATACCGCTCTGGCCAGGACAATACACCGCCTGATGTCACATACGGTGAAGGCATACGTCCTCCGCCGTTCACTGCAAGAGTTATATCTGTCTGCCATAACCCCATATTTGGTGACCACCCGAAAGTAAACAACCCTTTGTTTCGTGAAGTAAGAGGTTTTTGAATCAGTTTGTTTCCAACATAGCACGCTTTCACATCAGTCAGTCGCCATGCGGCTGTCAGAATTATATCATCGGTAGCTTCAAGCGAAACTTCTGTCTGAAATGCGTGAGAGTAAGCCCTTCCTCCATAAGAATAAATATAAGCGGCATGAGGATCGCGATCAAGATTGAGCATCAACTGATTGGAAAAATCAGTATAATAGTATTCACCCGATAGCGACAGTTTTTTGCCACCAGGATACACTGCCCACGTAATTCCGCTACCATAATTCCACGCTGCTTCACGGCTTAGACTTCCTTCTATTTCAATCCGGCGCGATGAGGCAAGCATATATGAGTATTCGGCAAGCGGATGCGGCGAACGATAACCTCGCCCTGCCGATGCGTTCAGCGAAATATCTTGGCTCACATTATAGCGAAGATGCATTCGGGGAGTAAACATAAAACCATATAGACTACTGTGGTCAAGTCTTACTCCGGCCATCGCCACAACCTTTTCATCTGCATTAAGTGAATACTGTGCATATCCGCCGGCAACAGTTTCATTGCTCCTTTTATGCGACATATTTCCGCTACCGTCCGTCGAAAGGCGATAATTGAAATTATAATGATCGTGCACCAGCGAAAGTCCTGTACTGAGCTGATGTTTTTCATTCCATTTGCGCTCAAACATCAGCGATGAATACAGTTCGCTCTCCTTTATATCACATAACCGCAGACCGTACGATGCGTCCTGATCATGCAATGAACCCGAAACTATAAGAGCTATGTTACCCTCATTTTCACGATCAAAAATGTAGGCGTTTTTTGCAAAACCTTCCCATCTGCGGGTATCTATATTGATTTTATATAGAGGCTTTCCATTTGTCATGTCATGGACATGATGTTTATCCTGCCCGCCTCGGCGTCGTTCGTCAAGAAACTTTGCGGCCGCTTGAAAAACGTAATTTGTACCGAGATAAGCGACGCGGGGCATAGCCGATATCTGCCGGATACGGGGCATATCCATAAATCCGTCATCATTGCTGTCATGACCGGTAAATCCGTTTTCAAAGTGTGTAAGAACTCCTGCACTCCAGTTACGCCCGAGATGAACATTACCGTCAGCATTAAATTCTGCTTTGTTCATCATATCATAGTAACCATTGATCGACAGTGATGGATCAAGTTGCGGCTTCTTCATCTCCACATTGATTTGTCCGGTTATTGACTCATAACCGTTTTTAACCGAAGAAGCTCCCTTTGATACCTGTATAGACTGCATCCACGACCCGGGAATATAACCGAGACCATAAAGTGCCGAAGCGCCACGGAAATTTGGTATGGTCTCGGTCATCATTTGCACATAGCTTCCCGAAAGACCGAGAAGACGTATCTGACGTGCCCCGGTAGCGGCATCACTGTAATTTACGTCTACCGACGGATTGGTTGTGAAACTTTCACCCAAATTGCAGCAGGCTGCCCTTGTCAGTTCCGAAGCTGTAATCAGATCGGTGTTGGTGGCTCTGTTAAGTTTTCTTATCCCTTTAGGAGTAGTGACTACAACCTCATCGATTATCTCAAAAAGCGAATCAGGAATATCCTGCCCATAAGAACATGACACAAATGCAGCTGAAACAGCCGTCAACCACCTTCGCAATTTCATAATCAGATAAAACTACAAAAGTTCTGCCAGACGCCGCATAGCCTCACCGCGGTGACTTATCGCATTTTTCTCTGCATCGCTCATCTCGGCAAACGTACGGTTTTCACCCGCAGGCTGAAATATCGGGTCATAACCGAAACCGCTCGCACCCGATGGCGATTCTGTGATGCGTCCCTCGCATTTTCCATCCACCGTCAGCTCCTTGCCGTCGGTAATAAGAGCCACCACTGTCCTGAACCGGGCTGTACGGTCATCCTTACCTGCAAGATTCTCCAGCAGAAGTTTCATATTGGCGGCCGAGTCATGCCCCGCTCCCGGAGCATACCGGGCGGATCTCACTCCCGGCTCACCGCCGAGAGCGTCCACCTCAAGTCCGGTATCATCAGCGAAACAGTCCACACCGTAGCGTTCGCTGACCCATCTCGCTTTCATCAGAGCGTTTCCTTCAAGCGTAGGAGCCGTTTCAGGTATGTCGTCATGACAATCGATGTCATTGAGCGATCTCACCTCAACCTTACCCTCAAGGATTGCTCTTGCTTCCGCGAGTTTGTGAGCATTGTTTGTAGCGAATACAATACTTTTCATCAAAGCACGATGTTTACGATACGTCCGGGTACCACTATCACCTTGCGCGGCTCTTTTCCTTCAAGCCATTTTGCAGCGGCTTCATTGCTGAGTGCAATTTCCTGCACCTCGGCTTGAGTTGCCGAAGCAGGAGCGGTCACATTGTAGCGAACCTTACCGTTCACCTGCACAGGATAAGTCTTCGTGTCCTCTACAAGATACTCCTCATTGCATTCCGGCCACTGTGCGTCGCATATTGTAGCATTGTTGCCGAGATCATGCCACAATTGCTCTGTGATGTGAGGAGCAAAAGGAGCCAGAACAACAAGAAGCGGCTCAAGCACCTTGCGGCTGCGGCACTTCTGCCCGGCAAGTTCGCCTATACAGATCATGAATGCGGCAACCGAAGTATTGTATGAGAAATTCTCTATATCCTGAGTTACCTTCTTTATCAGCTTGTGAAGCGACTTGAGCGAGTCCTTGCTCGGCTCGCTGTCATCTATAAGCCACTCGCCCCCCTTCCAGTAGAGACCCCAAAGCTTGCGCAGGAAGCGGTTTACACCGTCGATACCGTTCGTATCACAAGGTTTACTCTGCGCAACCGGACCAAGGAACATTTCATAGAGT
>JAIDKP010000381.1 GCA_029051445.1 Muribaculaceae bacterium
TGCCTTATTATCCAGACCCTTGAACGGGATATGCACTTTATCGGGAGCTCCACGGTGACCAAAACGGGTTATTGTCCTACCTATATTATTGGCATAGATATACATATCCGCACCGAAAAGCGCACAATTGAATGCAAAATTAAATCGTTTACGAGACTTTGCATTACCATTGAAATAGCGTGATATATTGATGTCATACCCGACAGAAACGGCAAGATATGTCAGATAGGCACCCATCGCCGTCGATGCGTCTGAAACCATATTGATACGGGTATCATTCTCGAGCTCAAACAAATAATGATCCCCCCATGAATCAGTTTTGAATTTGACGTTGAATTTTGAGCCTGTACCTACCACATAAGCCGAGTCATAGGAATTAAAAAAGCGGTCACCCCATCGATATGTGTTTATACAGAATCGTGGAAACCGCCCCCATGTCGCAATCGAATCGAGCGCAAGCGAAATCGCATGCCCGGTAGGAGCGGAAGCAATTAAAACCGCCACCACAATCAGCATTCTCATCAAATTCCGTCGCTGACCGCTCATAATGGTCATACCGGATCTGCTTTCTGCAACACGAAACATGGACAATTACGTAACATCTCAACCGTTATTTACGGCTGACGACTTAAAAAATCAAGATGTTCACCGGAACATCTCATCACAAAGGTAGTGTTTTTTTTGACTATTCAAGCTCGTTTTATCGTTGTTTTGCTATATTTGTGTTTGATATGCCAGAGAAAACTGCAAAAAAATTTACCGCCCCGGAGGAGGACGCCATGATAGCTGAGGCTTTTCAGGACGTCCTGAACGGCTATCTGCGCTCAAATCACCGCAAAAAGGCTGAGATTATAGAGCGTGCGTTCAATTTTGCGAAAGATGCGCATGAAGGAATCAGGCGCCGGTCAGGTGAGCCTTATATACTTCACCCTATTGCGGTCGCAAAGATCGCGAGTCAGGAAATCGGTCTTGGCTCCACATCAATATGCGCGGCATTGCTACACGATGTCGTGGAAGATACCGATTACACTGTTGAAGACATCAAACAGCATTTTGGTCCCAAAATAGCCCAGCTTGTCGAAGGGCTGACCAAGATTTCAGGAGGCATTTTCGGAGACAAAGCGTCGGCACAGGCCGAAAATTTCAGAAAACTGCTGCTTACAATGTCGGAAGACATAAGAGTTGTGCTTATAAAAATGGCCGACAGGCTACACAATATGCGCACTCTCGGCAGCATGGCTCCCAACAAGCAGTACAAGATCGCAGGAGAGACCTTGTACATCTATGCGCCGCTTGCACACCGTCTCGGGCTGTTTGCCATAAAGACCGAGCTTGAAGATCTCAGTTTCAAATATGAGCACCCGGCCGCCTACGAGGATCTTTCCCGCAAAATAGCGGATACAGAAGCGCGTCGACAGAAAGTCTACAAGGACTTCTCGGCACCGATCACCGACAAGCTCAAAGATCTCGGACTGAAATTCGAGGCCAAGGCACGGGTAAAATCGATCTACTCCATATGGAAAAAGATGGAGACTAAGCACATCCCGTTTGAGGAAGTGTATGATCTCTATGCGATGCGCATAATATTTGACTGCGACGACCCGGGCAAAGAAAAGAATATATGCTGGAATATATATTCAGCCATAACCGATATCTATAAGCTGCACCCCGACCGCACACGCGACTGGGTGTCTGTACCAAAAGCCAATGGCTATCAGGCTCTGCACCTCACCGTCATGGGCTCCGACGGCAATTGGGTAGAAATACAGATACGCTCCCGGCGCATGGACGAAATCGCCGAGAAAGGATTTGCCGCCCATTGGAAATATAAAATCGGAGAAGGCGATGAAGAAAGTGAGCTAAACGTTTGGCTACATACAATCAAGGATATTCTTGATAATCCGGAGCCAAACGCGATTGACTTCCTCGACACACTGAAGCTCAACCTTTTTGCATCGGAAATTGTCCTGTTTACACCAAAAGGAGAATTAATAACCATGCCCAAAGGCGCGACAGTGCTCGATGTGGCATTTGAATTGCACAGTGAAATTGGTTACCACTGTATCGCCGGAAAAGTCAACCATAAACTCGTGCCACTTTCCTATCGCCTGAACAGCGGTGATCAGGTAGAAGTGCTCACCTCACAGTCACAGACACCCAAACCGGAGTGGATGGACATGATGGTGACAGCAAAAGGAAAGACAAGTCTGCGCACCGCACTCCGCAAGGAGCGCCAGCCGGCAATAAGCAAAGGCAAAGAGAAATATGCTGAGTTTCTGAAAGCCAACGAACTTACAGAGAGCAATGCCATTCTCACCAAAATGCTCGGATACTTCCGAATCACAAACCGCGATGAGCTATATTACCAGCTGGGGCGTGAGGAAATCTCGCTTGACGATGATATCGCCAAAATTCTTAAAAAAGTCGACAAAAAGCAGTCGAACAAGAATTCGATTTTCAGCAAGCTTGTAAAATTAGGAAAAGACGCAATACCAAGCGCGTTGCTGCCGGGATCGGGAGACTCTGCCACCCAGCAGCCCCAGAGCGCACCGGCACCTGTCAACCCGAAGCAGACTTTCAGACTTGTAAACGGTGACAACGGATGCAACTTCCGCCGTTGTACATGCTGCTTTCCGATTTCAGGCGATGACACTCTCGGCTTTATTGCCGATGACGGCGTTGTGGAAGTGCACGACATGACATGCGAGCGCGCCATGACACTGAAAGCCGGCTTCGGACCGCGCATCGTATCGGTGGACTGGCAGGGGGTAAGCGAGTCATATCCCGTGCACATACACATCGAAGGCATTGACCGTAATGGAATTTTTCAGGAGCTAATTTCTATGATATCATCCGATCTCGGACTCGACATTAGTGGCATGAACATCCAGGCCAAAGACGAGGTATTTGTCTGTGAGCTTGATGTCAGGGTTTCAGATGCGTCCACCGTCAGCTCACTGTGTGCCCGCATCAAAAAAATCAACGGAGTGCAATCGGCCTCACGCATCAGGTGATGCCGTGACTCTGTCGCATGACATCCTCCCCTCTCCGCCCAACCAAGCAAAATCAATATGAAAATAGATATCTCAAGAATCACACTGCTTAGAGCCGCCACATTTGTGGTTGCCACACTGCTTGCAGTGCTGTTTTTGCCAGGCAACGACGAGCAGAGATTCAACTATGAGGAGAACAGGCCGTGGACTCACTCGCTGCTCACAGCACCGTTCGACATACCTGTATTCAGAGACTCGACAACTGTGCGTGAAATGTCGGACAGCATCAGAGCAGGCTTCATTCCCGTATATAAACGGCAGACTCAAATCGCAGACAATGTGAAACAGCGCATAAGCGAGCTCACTGAAATTCCACAGAACGAGCGTGCACGTCTGCGCACACTTGTAGACCGACTGTATGCCGGAGGTATCGTTGACAGCGGGACAGCGGGACAGATCTCCAGCGGGAAACTCAAGTCGATAAAAATTGTTTCCGACAACATCATCCAGACAGGATCCACCTCAAGCTTCCGCTCACAACGCAGTGCCTACGCGTTGCTCGACAGTCTGGCACCATCAGCCGAGGCGCGGCAGGCAATACTGGCACATGACATTCCGTCGCTTCTTCTTCCAAACATGGTGCTTGACACAATCGAGTCAGAACGCCTGCTTCAGGAAGCGCTGCAGCCTGCGACCGCAGCCATCGGAGTAGTACAACAGGGAGAACGTATCGTAGACCGCGGCGACATAGTGACGCCGCAGCTCTATCAGGTCCTTCTGACCTACGAGGATATGGTCGAAGCACGTGACCTGTCGGAATCATCGACCCATATATACATCGAGGTCGGACAGATCATGTACATAGCCATTCTCTTTGCCGCAGTATATCTCTACTTCTTCCTGTACCGCCCGAAATGGTGGGGCAACCGCCGCCGACTTTTATGTGTGATGACATTGCTTACCGCATTCTATATCTTTGCGGTAATACTTTCGGCTGCATTTACATCCGGAATATATATAATTCCGTTTACAATACTGCCGATTATGATGGTTGTCTTCTATGACGCACGCACCGCCTTGTTTGTGCATCTCATAGAGATTCTTCTCTGCATAAACCTGTCAACATTTCCCGTAGAATTTGTATTTATAGAATTCATCGCCGGAATAGCCTCTATCTTCTCGCTCCAGGAACTTTCCAAACGCTCACAGCTCATAAAGACAGCCGCCTACGTATTTCTCTCATATACTGTAGCATATCTGGCAGTAGAGCTGATGACAACAGGCATAGCGACATCGTTTTCATGGAAACTTATCGGATTCTTCATGATCAATGCCGTCCTTACCTCATTCGCCTATATCCTGATTTTCCTTCTGGAAAAAGCGTTTGGGTTCATCTCGGTAGTGACTCTTGTCGAACTTGCCGATATCAACAGCCCAATTCTCAGAGAGTTGTCAGAAGAGTGTCCCGGCACATTCCAGCATTCAATCGCCGTGAGCAGCCTGGCCGCAGAAGCCGCACGCAAGATACATGCCAATGTGCAGATAGTGAGAGCCGGAGCACTCTACCACGACATAGGCAAGATCTCCAACCCTGCATTCTTCACTGAAAATCAGCATGGAGTCAATCCACACGACTCACTCACACCTGAGCAGAGCGCACGCATTATCATCGGACACATAACCGACGGACTAAAACGCGCCGACAAGGCTCAGCTTCCTGAAGTGATACGCGACATGATACGTCAGCATCACGGTGCAGGCAAAGCCAAGTATTTCTACATCACCGAATGCCGCAGAAAAGGAGAAGAGAATGTCGATCCGGAACTTTACACATACCCCGGCCCGAATCCACAGACAGCAGAAGCTTCACTGCTGATGATGGCCGATTCTGTTGAAGCTGCATCACGCTCGCTACCGTCACCCACTGTCGAGGCGATCACCGAACTTGTAAACCGCATTATTGACAGCCAGATAAACGAGGGACTTCACAACGACTCGCCGATCTCATTCCGCGACATAAAGGAGATAAAAGAAAGTTTTATAAAGCGACTGCGCACAATATATCACGCACGCATCGCTTACCCCTCCGACGAAAGCACCCGGCGACAGACCCCCACAGCAAATCAGCCATGATCAGAAATATCTATCTGCCGATCCTGTTTCTATGCTTTTCTGCTATAGTGTGCGAGGCACGCACTATCAGGGTTTTGGCTATTGGCAACAGCTTCTCGGAAGATGCAATAGAGCAGAATCTATATGAATTGGCCGCAGCTTCAGGAGATACTGCAGTCATCGGCAATCTCTGTATCGGCGGATGTGAACTTCAAAAGCACGCATACAATGCAATCCACGACGCTCCGGCATATCGCTATCGCAAAATCGACACCGACGGGCACATGACACAGACCGACCGGATGACAATCAAGGCCGCACTTAGCGATGATGCATGGGATATTGTCACTCTGCAGCAGGCAAGCCACTACTCAGGAATACCCGACAGCTACACCCCGTGGCTAAAGATGCTTGCAGACTATGTGCGCGAAAACACCACAAACGATCCTGTAATAGGGTTCCACCAGACATGGGCTTATGCATCGACAGCCTCGCATTGGGCATTTGTCTACTACAAGAACAGCCAGACCGAAATGTACAATAAGATCTGCGAGGCTACACAACAGGCTATGGACGAAGCCGGAATTTCATTAGTAATACCCACAGGTACAGCCATACAGAATTGCCGCGCGACATCACTTGGCGACAACCTGAATCGCGACGGATATCATCTGGATCTTAAAATCGGAAGATACATTGCCGCATGCACATGGTACTGCGCACTTTTCAATAAGAATATCATAGACAATTCCTACTGTCCGGACAGCGTTGACAGCCAGGATGCCTCAATAGCGCGTCTGGCCGCCAAGGCTGCCGTCGGCTCACCTTGGAAAGCGGATGTCATCATCCCCTCTTTCTGAAACGACATCAATCCACAGCATTACATAAAAAACATGGGACCTGTATTAGGAAATATGGCATCCTGTGCACTATCTTTGTTTTAAAAGTATAACGTTAATTTTACAAAACAGCACGAGGGATGAACAAGGGAGAAAAAATACCCGATATTCTGGGTAAAGACCAGGATGGAAGAGAAATAAAAGCAATTGATTTTACCGGAAAGAAACTGGTATTATATTTTTATCCAAAGGATTCGACTCCCGGCTGTACTGCCGAAGCATGCAGTCTGCGTGACAATTATCAGGAGCTTCTTGACCGTGGATATGCTGTAGTAGGCGTGAGCTGTGATTCCGATACAAGTCACCGGCGTTTCATAGAAAAAAATTCTCTGCCATTTCCGCTAATCACCGATCCCGATCATCGTCTTGCCGAAGAGATGGGAG
>JAIDKP010000382.1 GCA_029051445.1 Muribaculaceae bacterium
CCATAAAATGGTTCTCCGATCTCAGGAAAAAATACGGAGACCGTTTCCCGCGCCGCACAACACTGAGAAGCTTCGACAACATCGAGGCAGCCACTGTGGCCGAGCGCAACGAGCGCCTTTACTTCAATCGCAACGAAGGCTTCATTGGCACTGCGCTCAAAAAGGACGAATTCATTTGCAACTGCTCCGTTCTCGACGACATAATAATCTTCTACCGCGACGGACGATACAAGATCATGCGGGTGGCCGACAAGATCTTTGTCGACAAAGGAGTTATACACGTCAACGTGTTCAAGCGCAACGACACACGCACCGTCTACAACGTCATCTATCAGAACGGAAAAGGCGGCACCTACTACATGAAGCGGTTTGCTGTCACCGGAGTGTCGCGCGACAAAGAGTACAACCTCACTCCTGGGCTACCCGGGACACGCGTCGCGTGGTTCACTGCCAACCCCAACGGAGAGGCTGAGATCGTCAAAGTCACACTCAAGCCCAAGCCGAAGCTAAAAGTGCTGCAGTTCGATATCGACTTCTCAGAAATGGCAATCAAAAACCGTGCGGCACAAGGCAATATCGTCACGCGCAACGAAGTGCACCGGTTCTCGCTCAAGGAAAAAGGAGCCTCAACACTTGGCGGACGCAAAGTCTGGTTTGATCCCGACGTGTTGCGTCTCAACTACGACGAGCGCGGAACATGCCTTGGCGAATTCATGGGACAGGACAAGATACTTGTGGTCTTAAAATCTGGCGACTACTACCTCACAGGATTCAGCACCGAGCACCACTACGAAGACAACATTCTGCTCATTCAGAAATACGACCCCGATACCATCTGGACCGCAATTCTCGACGATGCCGACCAGGGATTCCCCTACATAAAGAGATTCAACTTCGAGCCGACGGCAAAACCGCAGAGATATCTCGGCGACAACACGGCATCCACACTCCGGCTGCTGTCATCCACTCAGGGAGCACGCTTCCGCGTCACTTTCGGCGGCGACGACAGTTTCCGGGAGCCGCTCATCATCGACGCATGGGATTTTATCGGAGCAAAATCAGTCAAGGCACGTGGAAAAAGACTCACAACCTTTGCGATAGGAGCAATTGAAGAGATCGAGCCGAGACCTGTCGCCGACATCTCAGAAGAGCAGATCCCACCCGAAGAGACATCAGGAATCAATGCGGCCGAGGATACCGAAACCGTCCATGAGACCTCCGACGAGGAAGTGCGCGATGAGATCAACGGACAGACACGCATATTCTGACATTCTGAAAACAATGAGACTGCGCGCTGCAATCCTGCTCACATGCCTGTTTGCGATTATCCACGCCGAGGCACAAGACGATATTATAAGACCGGCAGCAACTGCCTACACAATCTCGGCAGGACACGCACACACTGCCGACACCTACCTTACACCGCTCACCTACAGCGGCTGGAATATCGGGCTCGCCTTCGAGCGTATGCAGGCCATGAAACTCAATCCCGGCCAATGGGTGTCAAAACTTAAAATCTCACTCGACGCATCGCGGGCTACAAACTACGCCGGCAACGGCACAATGTGGAGAGGCGACCTCTCTGCCTCATGGGCCATGATGCGACGCTGGCAGATCCCATCCCGATTCACAGTCGGCGTTGGACCGGCTGCATTATTCTCTGGAGGTACCCTCTACAATCCGCGCAACGGCAATAACCCGGCGGCAGCAAAAGCATCGCTCGCAATTGGGGTTTCAGCCTATGGCACACGCATGTTCCGGATCGCAGGCACGCGCGTCCTCGCCCGCCTCGAGACAACGGCACCCATGATAGGAGCATTCTTCTCACAACAGTACGGAGAACTCTACTACGAGATATGGCTCGGCAACCGTTCCGGACTCGTCCATTGCGCATGGCCGGGATCCTATCGGCAGTTCGACACATCGCTCACAGCCGACATCGGCCTTGGCTCATCATGGCTTCGCATCGGCTACCGCAACTACTTCCACTCATCGCGTGTATGCGACATAACAACACGCGTAATCACCAACTCGTTCATTTTAGGCATTTCCGGCGAGTGGCTGTCAATCAGCGCTGCATCGCGCATTTCTCCACGCACCCGAGTCATTTCCGCCATCTATTGACCTATGCGCATATTACTCAAAACAGCATCACTGTTACTCACACTGTTTATCCCGACATCATGCCACGAGATCGACACATACGACAACGACCCGCGCGGCAACTTTGAGGCGCTGTGCAACATCCTCGATCAGCACTATTGCTTCTTTCGCGAGAAAAACATTGACTGGGATAATATACACACGCGCTACTCCTCCATGATATCATCCGAGATGAATTCACGGGAGCTCTTTCAGGTATGCTCCGACATGCTCGACGAGTTGCGCGACGGACACACCAACCTTTCATCTCCGTTTGCCACATCATATTACAGAGAATGGTGGAGCGACTATCCTCAGAACTACAATGCACGCATTATAGAGCAATATTACTTCAACTTCAACTACACCTCACTCGGAGCATACTACTACGGCATTCTGCCGCAGAATGTAGGCTACATACGCTGTCCGTCATTTGAGTATACGCTCGGCGATGGAAACTGGGAATACATCTTCTCATTCCTCGCGACATGCGACGCACTCATCATAGATGTCAGGGACAACGGAGGCGGACGCATGGACTACGTCGAGCCACTTGTATCACGATTCATTACACAGCGTACACTCGTCGGATACATATCACACAAAACCGGACCAGGACACGACGACTTCTCACAGCCCTACCCATTCTACTATAATCCCGCACCAGACGGAGCGGTAATTTGGGAAAAACCGGTAGCAGTCCTCACCAACCGATCTACATTTTCGGCGGCCAACAACTTCGTCTCGATCATGAAGCAGCTTCCGCAGGTCATAATTGTGGGAGCAGCCACTGGCGGAGGCTCGGGTATGCCCTTCTCTTCTGAGCTACCCAATGGATGGGGCATACGCTTTTCAGCATGTTCAGTGCTCGACGCACAGGGCAACCCCACCGAGTGGGGCGTGGATCCCTCTCAGGGATGCGCGGTCGACATGGATCCACAGGCCGCACTCAACGGCCACGACACCATCCTCGACCACGCCATCGCCACCCTCCTCCGCTGATCCACCCCATTGATCCCCCCTAAACAAGCTATCTTAGCTACAATAGCTATCCACCTTCCGACTGCCGAGCGGCTTGCACCTATTTTTTCCCCGACATCTCCCTCGCCAGCGCGAAAAGACGCGGATCCACATGACAGTAACCGGCAGGATTCTTATCCAGATAATCCTGATGATAACCCTCCGCCGCATAGAAATTGCCGATCGGCATTACCTCTGTCACTATCGGCTCGGCATACTCCTTCTGCACCTCGGCGATAACCGCTTCTGCCACCTTGCGCTGCGCCTCATCTACATAATATATCCCCGTACGGTATTGCGTACCGGTGTCACCGCCCTGACGATCCTTTATTGTCGGATCTATCGTCATGAAATACAACTTTATCAGAAACGCGAGATCGATCTTTGTCGGGTCATACTCAACCTTTACCGTCTCGACCGCATGCGTCCGCCCGGTCTTCACCTCCTCGTAACTTGGATTTTCGACAATCGAATTGGCATAACCAACCTGCGTGTCTGTCACGCCGTTGATCTGTTTCATGAAATGCTCCGTTCCCCAGAAGCACCCGCCTGCAAAATAAATTGTTGCCATAAAAATACGTATTGATACAGAAAGGTCGGCCATGCACATATCTCCATACACGGCCGACCACCCTGTCTGTTCTGATTACTTTAGATGTTGTTTAAGCTTCATTTTTAAACAAACTCTTATTCTATTGCGACCTCAAGTATTCCCGCTGCGGCATCGGCCACAGGAGTCACATTGATTCTTATCGCATCGGTAGTGATCGGCTCCGACGGATGCACCATATTGTATTGGTCGCCGTTCACACCATAGGTATCAGTAGTGTAAAGCTGCATAGGCACCCACTGTCCGTCTTTCATGTAGTCCAGGGTCCACGACTTTGGCAGCTTCACACCGCCGTTATCGTTATACCAGTACACCGACACACTCTCGATAGGTTGCGCCTTTTTCAGATGCAGCTCCACCTTCTGTGCGTCACCCTTGCGGGGCCACGAAGTCCAGCGCGGTATTGAGCCGTCCGAAGAGCTCGACGGCACCTTGCCGTCGGCAACTGCATATGGGTCATCACCCGTGTAAGTGTATGTCACCGAAACCTCCTTGACATTGCTGGTCGCTGGATACAGACTGGCCTCGGCCACCTCGGGATCACGCGCGAACCACACGTTCATCGTACCGTTGTCGCCGCGGTTGTTCCAGGCGTAATAAGGAAGAAGTTTCAGAGGAGCACTGTGCACCTTGAGAGTGCTGTCCACCGACATCGCCGGAATAGTCACACACGGTATGCCCGACAGAATGCCCTCACTGAAACGGCTCATTGTACCCTGATCGCCGATTTCACTCACGACATAGGAAGATGCCTGATAATCATTGTCGACACCCTCGGCGCAGAACACCAGCGGACCGCGGGTCAGAGCCACACGGTTCACATCGGCCTCGACACGCTCGTCAGCCACCGAGTAGCGGAGCGGCATAGGTATAGACATTTCGATCTTGTCTCCCGACTTCCATTTGCGCTTCACTGGCACAAAACCGTTCTGCATCTTGTCGCCAGCCTCTTTACCATTGACTTTAATTGTCGGCTTGACCGCCTTCACATTGTCGGCATAGCTGTAGAGTTCACCGGGCACAAAGCGGTCAGTGGTCCAGGTCGGCACACGCATCCACATTGTAAACTCCTGTCCCTCATTTTCGGGAGCGACCTCAATCTCTACATTGCCGTCAAACGGATACCCGGTCCTCTGCTTCAGTTCAACCGTTCCATTATCCAGCTCTACAGCTCCGTTGCTGCCGACATAAAGCGCGCAGTAGATATCATTGCCGTCATGAGTGTACACCATACCCGACACCTGCGGGATAAGACGTGCCATATTCGACGGGCAGCAGGCTGTGCCGAACCAGGGAGAACGACCGGCGCGACCGTGGTTAAACGCCTTGCGGCCGTCAGCCTCAAGCACATTTACATAGAAGAAACGGTTACCCTCGATATTCACACCCGCGAGCACATTGTTGTAAAGTGCCACTTCCGCCACATCGAGATACTTGGCATCACCGGTAGCAAGAAACATTCGATAGTTGAAAAGTACATTGCCGACCGCAGCACAAGTCTCGTCATATGTATCCTTGTTAGGAAGCACATACGCCGGACCGAAGCCCTCGATACCGGGTACCGCGCCCAGACCGCCGTTTATATGCATCTTTGCATCCACATAGTCATGCCAGATGCTTTCGAGCGGCTTGATAAGCGTTGTGTCACCGGTTGCGCCCATCACATCGGCCATGCCCGAGTAGAGATACATTGCCCTCACAGAGTGGCCGCTCACTTCGCGCTGGTCTCTCACCGGGATATGCTGCTGGGCATAGTCAGGAGCCATCACGCCATCACCCTCTGGCTTATAGGTTACACCGCGTATATCGATAAACTTCTTGGCCATATCGAGATAAAGCGTGTCGCCGGTAGCCTGATACATCTTCACAAGCGCGAGTTCGATCTCCTCGTGACCTGGAGCCTGGTTCACAGGCTTTCCGTCGTTGTAGTTCGGATCTCCTTCAAAAAACACCTTATTGATGTGCCGGGCATTCTTCTCGGCGACATCAAGCCACTTGCGTTTGCCCGTAGCCTTGTAATAGGCTATGGCACCTTCATACATGTGACCCATATTGTAGAGCTCGTGACTGTGCACCACAAACGAGTAAGGCTTGTCGCCCATTCCCCAGCCCCGCTTTATCATCGAGTCATCGACTTCAAATTGTTCGTAGAGATATCCGTCTTCCTTCTGGGCAGCGGCAATCACATCTATAATGCTGTCCATCTGTGCCTCGAGAGCCTGATCGCGCTCGAGTATCAGCAGATATGCCGCGCCCTCCATCACCTTGAAAAGATCCGAATCAACAAAGCGGGCAAGAGGTTCAAGAGGAGTCTTCTTTCCCGTTTTCAGATACTCGCCGGTTCTTCTCAGGTTCTCCACTGCCGGCTTGGTCTTGTCGAGTGAGAAAGGCACAAGCGTCTCCTTCTGCGTTTTCAGTCGGGGAAGCCAGAAGGAATCCTCGAGTGCAACCTCCTCAAACGATACGGCCGTAAGTGTCTTGCGCTCGGTCGACGTGGTCGGTGCGCACGCTGTCATTGCTAACAGCGCCGCACCTCCCATCAATACTCTACAATCAATTCTTTTCATTCTTTATGTCACTTGCTTAGTGAGTAAGGTTTAGTCTCTGGCGCGATGCCACGCTTTTTGTTGGGCGAGGAAGCCATCTCAAACTCGAGCACACCGCCCTGCATCAGTTCGTCATGCGTCAGATAGGTTTTATCAAAATTCTTTCCGTTGAGCTTCACGCTCTTTATGTAACGTCTCTTGTCACTCACTTTCGGGGCCTTTACCTCAAGAGTCTTGCCATTGCCGAGAGTCAGCTTGGCATAAGGCAGATAGGGAGCGCCGAGCACATACTCGTCCGAACCGGGGCAAACTGGATAGAAGCCGAGAGCCGTAAATACATACCATGCCGACATCTGCCCGCAGTCGTCATTGCCGCAGAGACCGTCGATATTGTTGCGATACATCTTGTTCATGATCTCGCGCACCCAGTACTGCGTCTTCCACGGCTGGCTGCTCCACGCATAGAGATAAGGGATATGGTGACTCGGCTCGTTGCCATGCACATAGCACCCGATAAGTCCCTCCTTAGTCACATCCTCGGTATCCTTGTAGTAGACTTCAGGGAATTCCATTATGAAAAGCGAGTCGAGATTGGCGATAAACTGCTTGTCGCCCCCCATTTGCTCGATAAGACCGTCAACATCATGCGGGACAAAGAAAGAATAGTTCCAGGAATTACCCTCGAGAAAGCCCTCGTTATGCGTATTGAGAAGGCTGAACGGAGTCTTCCACGAGCCGTCAGAATTCTTGGGACGCGAGAACTTCAGTTCCGGATCAAACACATTCTTGTAGTTCATCGCACGCTTCTTGTAGGTCTCGGCAAGTTCCTTGTTGCCCGCCTTCTTCGCTGTGTTATAGATACACCAGTCGTCGTAGGCATATTCAAGAGTTATCGACACAGCGCTGCCGTTCTTGTCATAAGGTACATATCCCTTCTCCATGTAGTCCGACAGATTGGTGTAATAAGGGATTGTTGCCGAGCTGTTCATTGCTTCGAGAGCCACTTTCGGGTCAAGGCCTCCACCCTTGGCATATGCGTCGGCAAGCACCGACACTGCATGATAGCCCGCCATGCACCAGTTCTCGTTACCCATATGCGACCACACAGGCAGTGCCTTGTGCACGCTCTGTTCATAATGCGCCATCATAGACTTGGCCATATCGGCCCCCTTCTCCGGGAAGATCACATTCATCAGAGGGTGCTCAGCACGAAACGTGTCCCAGATCGAGAATACCGTGTAGTTCGTGAAGCCGTCGGCCTGATGGATATTGTGGTCAAGACCTCTGTACTTGCCGTCGACATCCATGTAAACCGACGGATTGATCATCGTGTGATAGAGCGATGTGTAGAGCATCGCCAGCTGATCCTCCGATCCCTCGGCCTCGATCATATCGAGACTTTTGTTCCAGTCATCGGTTGTCTGAGCAAGTATCGCGTCAAAATCCTTGCCGCCGGTCTCGGCACGCAGATTTTTCAGAGCGCCTTCGGTGCTGACACCCGACAGTCCCACCTTTATCTCGATCTGTTTCGATTCAGGCAGATCGAAATCAAAGTACGAGACAACCTTACGGCCTGCCATCTCAGGGAAGTTGTGACGCTGGTCAAACTTGCCCCAGAAACCATTGTACTTCGGTTTCTCTTTGTCGATAAATCCGTAATTGGTGATCGGCTCCGAGAACTCAATAGCGAAGTAGGTGTAGTTGGTACGTGCCCAGCCGTTGGTGATACGGTAGCCTGTGATAAGACTGTCGTTCTCGACACGCATATATGTCCACAGCGTTTTGCCGTCATAATTATAAATACCGTGATCCATGTCGAGCACGATATGACCCGAATCCACAGTACCGGGATATGTATAGCGGTGTGCGCCCACACGCTGTGTTGCCGTCAGTTCAGCCCTGATGCCGTAGTCATCGAGAGTCACCGCATAATAGCCGGGACGTGTCACCTCGGTGTCATGATTGAAACGCGACCGATAACCCTTCGATGTATCCGAGGCCTCACCGGGGACAAGCAGATGCTCACCGGTTGCAGGCATTATCAGGACATCTCCGAGGTCACTGTGGCCGGTACCGCTCAGATGTGTGTGGCTGAAACCCACGATAGTTGTGTCACGGTGCTGATAGCCTGCGCAATACTCATATGCCCCGGGCTGATACTTGCCGTTGATATTATGGGGAACATTCTCGGTGTCAGGGCTGAGCTGGACGATACCGAAAGGCGCACAGGCACCGGGGAACGTGTGTCCCATACCGTTTGTTCCGATAATTGGATTCACATACGACGCGTTGTTCTTGGGGGTCGTAGCCGACGAGCTGCCGCCGAGCGACAGAGCCGCCACCGCAACAACGCCGATTTTCTTGATTGAATACATTGTGAACTATAAACTTGATTGGTTATTATATATTTTCAGTAATGTAGCTTCTGTTATCGTGTCACCGGGAATTCTGTGATACGCAGTGTCGTGCAGCCGTAAGGTATCAGCACGATATCCTCCTCCTCGCCAAGATGCTCGCGTCTCACGGGGCCATAAGGCATCGGCCCGGCCGAACCGTTGTAGAGCGTCCAGTTATTCATTCTGCGTCCTTTTCCATGCAATTCTATCGGAGCATTTTCGACCGACCAGGGATACCCTTCCGACTCACGCTCTACCACTTTGAATGCAGTGTTTACATTTGCATTATCCACATCTTTGCTCGACAGACAGTAGTTCCAGGGAGTCGTCGCATGCACCTCATAGCAGTACTCGCCACGTCCTTTAAGCTTATCCTGATCCGTTACCTTCTGCCACTCCTCGCCTACGCGCAAAGCATAGAGCAGCGGGCCGCGTTCGATCACAGTCGAATTCTCATACCATCGCGAGGTCGACATCTGCATAGGCATCTCAAGCTCAACCCTGTCGCCTCTTTTCCACGTTCTGTCGAGAGTGATGATCGATCCCGCGTTGCCTTTCGACACCTCAGCGCCATTCACCTTCACCGTTGCCTCCTTGCACCATCCCGGCACACGCAGCTCAAGCGGGAAATCGGCCGACTTAACTTTCTTGTTCGGATAAGACACCTCAAACCTCACCGTCCCTTCAAACGGATATGCCGTCTTCTCGTCAATCCTCACCTCCACGCCGTCGGCGACTTTGGCGGTGACTGTCGACGGAGCATAATACAGTGCGGCAAGACCGCGGTCTTTTGTGGCGAACCAAAGGTCGCGCGTGAACTTTGGCCAGCCCTGGTGCAGATTCGATGTGCAGCACGGATAACCCGTCAGAAGTCCGAACGCTATGTCGGTCCCGCCGTGGGGTTCCTGGAAATTACGCTCCAGGCACGATACCTCCACCTGATTGAGCTGCTGATAATACTGGCGCGTCATGCAATCGTCCGACACCTGGGTCGGCAGCGCATTGAAAGCCACACGCTCGAGCCAGTCGGCCCAGTCGGTGCGCCCGGTGATCTCGATCATCTTTTCAAGCGAATACATCATCTCCACCGCAGTGCACAGCTCCGAGCCCTGTGTCGGGTTGCCGCCGTGCATCCACTCGTCGCCGCCGTAGAGACCGGTAGGCCACCCGTGAAAACGGCGAAGGTCATATGCCATCGTGTCTATAGAGGCTATATCCTTGGAGTCATGCGTCGCCTGGTATCTTACGACGGGCTCCTTGAGTCCTTGCGCCAGATTCACGCAGTGTACACTGCCGATTGTGTGCATCATCTCACGGTTCAGAAACTCGCCGCGCCAGTCATATGTCTGTTCGGCAATGACATCTCCGAGTTCGAGCAGAAAATCATCACCTGTGATATTGTAAAGCCAGTACACTACAAGCAGATTGTCGCCGCCGCGCATACGCCCCCAGTACGTCCAGTGCCCCAGAGGTGTCTCTTTCAGATGCTCGAGCTGATACTTGAAATACCTGGTCATAAACGGAATGACACGCTTGTCGCCGGTTGCGTCATAATACTGCTGAAGCACCTTCAGCACAACCATTTTGGGCCACCAGTCCTGAGCGTTGTCTCTTTGAAGACCGGGCTCGGGCGAACGGTCTGTGTCAGGTCCGAAATACCCGTCCTCGCGCTGGCTGTTCAGCGCCCACTCGACCCACGGCTGCACTTTGTCTTTCAGCGCATTGTCATCAAGGATATAAGCCAGAGGCAGAAGACCGTCGATCCAGTAAGGCCCCCTCTCCCAAACATCGCCGTCACCGCCAAGCCAGCCGTTACGCTTACCCATCACAGGTTCATACAGCTCGTCAAGATGCCCCGTCATGCCATCAGCCATCCTCTGCATCTGATCCTTCAGCCATCCCTCAGGCTTGACATCACCTATAGGAAGCTCCATATATCGTTTTTCCGCCAGCGGAGCACGGTTGGCAAGATACAGTGACTCACCTTTGTCTGCTGCTTCAGCTGCCATTACCGACAGTGCCATGCACGTCGCAGCGATTATCTTTTTCAACATTGGGAAAGTGTTTCTGATATTATAATATGCAAATCTAATATTTTTTCACAATACCGCCCTACCTTGATAGAAATAAAAACCATACCTTTGCACGACATTATGTTTGTGAATTAACACAACCGCTATAAATTCAATACATGCGTCGCTACAATATCATTAACGACTCTCTCGGCTGGTTCTGCTTCATCATTGCAGCTTTCACATACCTGCTTACGGTTGAGCCGACAGCAAGCTTCTGGGACTGCCCCGAATTTATCTCACAGGCATTCAAACTTGAAGTCGGACACCCGCCGGGCAACCCCATATTCATGCTTGCTGGCCGATTCTTCGTCAACTTTGTAGGAGGCGATGTCACGAAAGTAGCATTGGCGGTCAACTCGATGTCGGCTTTGCTAAGCGCAGGCACGATACTGCTGATGTTCTGGACGATAACCCATTTCGTCCGTAGGCTCATTGTCCCCGACGGAGCGACCGAAGTCTCGATTCCCAAAATGATAGCAATCTTTGGATCAGGCATTTGCGGCGCGCTCATGTACACCTGGAGCGACACATTCTGGTTCTCTGCTGTCGAGGGAGAGGTCTACGCATTCTCCTCTTTCTGCACAGCACTTGTCATTTGGCTTATCCTCAAGTGGGAGAACAGAGCCGACCTGACGCATAT
>JAIDKP010000383.1 GCA_029051445.1 Muribaculaceae bacterium
GTCCGAAACGCTCGGGCAGTGTCGCACGTGCGCTGTCAGGCGAAGCCGATCCACGTATTATTTTAATGACTTCGTCGATATTCTGCGAAGCAATGATCAAGCCTTCAAGTATATGTGCGCGTTCAGTCGCCTTACGGAGATCAAAACGCGTACGACGTATCACAACCTCATGACGATGTGCGATGAATTCCTGAAGTATCTCTTTAAGATTAAGAGTCTTGGGGCGTCCGTTGACAAGAGCGACATTGTTTACGCTGAAAGATGCCTGCATCTGTGTCATTTTATAAAGCTTGTTGAGCACAACCTGTGAGTTGGCATCACTCTTAAGCTTTATCACAATGCGCATCCCCTTGTAATCGCTCTCGTCGTTAAGATCAGCTATTCCATCCAATTTTTTGTCATTTACAAGGTCGGCGATATATTTTATCAGATCAGCCTTTATGACATTGTATGGAATTTCCTTTACAACAATTACTTCGTGTTCTTTCTCAACTTCGATTTCAGTTTTGGCACGTATGATTATGCGGCCACGACCGGTTTCATACGCGTCCTTAACGCCCTGATAGCCGTATATGGTTCCTCCGGTCGGGAAATCAGGCGCAGTGATATACTGCATCAGATCAGCCACCGTGAGATCCGGATTGTCAATCAATGCGAGGCATCCGTTGATCGACTCTGTGAGATTGTGAGGAGGCATATTCGTTGCCATACCCACTGCAATACCGGCTGCTCCATTAACAAGAAGGTTAGGGAAACGTGTAGGCAACACGACCGGCTCCTTTCTTGAGTTATCATAGTTAGGCTGGAAATCTACTGTATCGCTGTCGATATCCTCAAGCATTTCCTCACCTATCTTCTCAAGACGAACTTCAGTATATCGCATAGCCGCAGGACTGTCTCCATCGATAGAGCCGAAGTTTCCATGACCGTCGACAAGAGTGTAGCGCATTGCCCACGGCTGAGCAAGACGCACTACGGTTCCATATATTGAGCTGTCTCCGTGAGGGTGATACTTACCCATGACATCACCTACACAGTTTGCAGCCTTCTTGTGCGGATGATTGGACGTATTGCCCATCTCGTTCATTCCATACAGAACCCGTCGATGAACCGGCTTTAGACCATCACGCACATCAGGAAGAGCACGAGAAACAATCACCGACATCGAATAATCGATGTAAGCCGACTTCATCTCATTC
>JAIDKP010000384.1 GCA_029051445.1 Muribaculaceae bacterium
TAGATGCTCCCATATCTCGCTGTCGGTGAATAGTATGCGGCTGTTGCTATGACGCAGCAGGTTGTTTATGTCGTCGGTTGTGAACTCGTTTAGCAGCGGCACGGCTACGGCTCCGTAGGATATTATCGAGAGGAACGCGATAGCCCACTGGGCACTGTTGCGGGCGCACAGCGCAATCTTGTCGCCTTTTTCAATTCCTGTTTCGGTGTAGAATGCGTGTAGCCGGGCTATGGCTCCGGCGATATCAGCATAAGTGAAATCGCCCGTGACACTGATGTTGGTCAGTGCCGGACGATCCCAGTTTGTTTTGATCGAGTCGCTTATTATTCTGTTAAGGCTTCTCATGTCTTGCATTTAAGTTTTATTACCGGCCTGAACCGCCAATCAGTCCGGCGATACGGGAGTTGAAGTCGGTCGCATCGAGAAGCTGTCCGACGGTGATGTGCATGCGGTAACGCCAATAGTGGCGTGAGTTGGCCGGAATGTTTATCTGTTCTTCACGCGGATCGTTGCGTCGAATGTCGGCAGAAATCGACATCCAGTCCTGTAACGGAAGGATGCAAAGCATTGATGGCGATTGAAGGTTCATGTCGATTATCCGCTCACATATCCATGGCTCGGCATAATACGGGGTGTCGCCATGCAGACGGAGCACGTTGTGATAGAATCGATCGGTTTTCTGCCTGTTTTCTTCCCACCATGAGCGTATGCCGCTCATATCGTGTGTCGAGGTCGTGCATACCGACAGATATGGGTAGCGCCGTGTGTCTCCAAACTCACATTGCGGATCTTTAGGCATGCGCTGTAGCTCGAGCGAGAGTATGCGGAGCGAATCCATGACTGCAGGAACGCAGTGCGGGATCATGCCAAGGTCTTCGGCACACGTCAGCATATCGGTCGCATCGATCAGCGGCGGCAGCTTCTGCATAGCATTGTTCTGCCAGAAGTCGTTGTGACGCCTATAGAAGAAATCGTTGTACAAGCGGTCGTAGCACCATCGCTGATAGTCGCCAAGCGAGCGGTAGACGGTGGTGGACTGTGCGGAGATGCGCGGGTGATAGTGGCCCCGGCGATATGGATCCTCGATGAAAAGGACGTTGTCAATCGCGTTCAGAAGGGCATTGCATATCCTGTCGTTTTTTTCTGATTTTTCCAGGTCGGCGAAGTATGCGGCGATTTTCTTTTGTGTGTCGAATTCCGGTCTCATCAGCCATCGTCCGTTTCCGACATCGGTAAGGTACGTGTCTTTTATCTCTCCGGCATCTTCGCTGAACAGATCGTTCATGCACCAGTCAAAGATGTATGGTTTTGTCATGACATCGGTGTCGATCCAGAAATCGTAGGAGGAGCGGAGCTCGTCGGGAGTAAATGGCAACGCGGGATAGAATATTCCCAGTAATCCGTGCAGGGCATCGCATGGTATCTGCCATATGCGGAAGAATCCGAGGACATGATCTATGCGGTATGCGTCGAAGTATTCCGCCATTTTGCGGAATCGTGCTTTCCACCACGCATATCCGTCTTTGCTCATTTCTTCCCAGTTGTAGGTGGGTAATCCCCAGTTCTGTCCGAGTACAGAGAAGTCGTCGGGCGGAGCTCCGGCCGAAGTGTCGGTGTAGAATAGGCCGGGGTATTGCCATGCGTCGGCGCTTGTGCGCGATATGCCGATGGGAATGTCGCCTTTCAGGGCCACTCCTTTTTTACGGGCGTATTCACTGACATGTCTCATCTGCCTGTCAAGGTGGTATTGCAGGAAGCAGACGTAGTCTGTCTCTTTTTTGTTCTCAATGACAAACTGCCCGATTTTTGTTTTGTCGTAGGCTGAATATTCTCCCCACTTTCTGAAGTCGGGTGTTTCAAATCGGTCGCGCAGGACGCAGAATGCCGCGTAGGGTATAAGCCAATGGCTGTTTTCGTCAATGAATTTTTTGAAATCATTGCTTTTCAGCACTCTGTTGCCTTCCTGCATGAAGATCTCGCGGGTATATGCGTCTTTTGTGCGGTTTACCCGCTCGTAATCTACTTCGGGAAGTGCATTGAGCTCATGACGGATGGCCTCGTAGTGTTCTCTGCGAGCCGGAGAATCAAGTGTCCCGATTTCTTCAAGACGAAGATACATGGGGTGAAGCGCAAATGTCGAATTTGCGTTGTAGGGGTAGGAGTCGGTCCATGTGCCGGTCATTGTCGTGTCGTTGACAGGCAGGACCTGAAGGAATTTCTGTCCGGTTGACACCGCCCAGTCGACCATCTTTTTTAGATCGTAGAAGTCACCTACGCCGAAATCTTCGTCGGAACGGATAGAAAATACCGGTATGGCTACTCCAGCCGCACGCATCGGCGGGAAGGGATCGGCGAGCCGCATTCCCGAGAAGCAGTTTAGCGTGATCGCCGCATCGGCAGGGATCTCGATGGTGCGGTTGTCGCGTGCTTCCCATGCCACGGGGGTGGCGTTGTCTTTCTCACGTATGAAAAACTTGAACTCCATGTATCGGGGCAGGTCGGCGGCGGGTATGCTTACTGTCCAGAGCGGAAAGTCGCAGTCGCTCATCACCGGTGCCTTGGCCGGATCCCAGCCGCCGAGTGCTTTCGCGCTGCCGGCGACGGCTACGACCTGTCCCGGGGCTACCATAGGCGCTTCGACGGAGATCGTGACCATGCCGTTGCCCGGTTGTGCCGGTCGTTTCCGTGACTCACGCCTGTTGATTGCATTGATTACGGCTGATGAGTAGTATGGTCTGTTTTCAGGCATATCCCGCCACATGTCGTTGATTCGTATGGTAGGTGTGTATCCTGACGGGTGTCGGAATGTGTGCGGTTCTTTTCCCCATTCCTGCGCGACCATATTTCCTTTTTCATGTCTGACGAAATACCGGTAGCTGAAATCAGGTGAATTCTGCGGAATGTCTACGGTCACTGTCCATCTTGATGTGTCTTCGGGTTTCATGGCGACGGCTTTTGTGTCGTCACCGGCTCCAAGAGCGTCTGTCGCTCCGGCCAGAAATAGGGATTCTCCCCATTTTGTGCGGTAATCAATTGAGAAAGTTACCTTCATGTGTATCGGGATGTGCTAAGGAACAGACATATATTTTAGCAAGAGGCCGTTTATGGCATCCTGCAATATTTTTCTATCGTTTGCAAATATAACGTTTGAAAAGCAAATTGTTTCGTTAATGATGATTTTTGTCAAGCGAAGGTATCCATCTTCTGTGCCAAAGACGTATGAGGAATATCGATCCGCGAAATATCAGTTCGAGGCACATTGCTATCCACACTCCCCGCAGTCCCATTGTGCGTGCGAGAATCCATGCGAGCGGCAGTCTCACGATCCATATGCTTGCAAAGTTCATGACAGCCGGCAGGGTTGTGCTTCCGACTCCTATGAATACGCCGTAGGTGACGATCGCCGCAGCAAACATCGGCTCGGCCCATGCCTCGATGCGCAGTATCTCTATGCCAAGTTCAGAAATTTCTTTCACCGGAGTCATCATTTCCATTATCAGTGGTGACGCTATCCACATCGCTATGCCCATGACTGACATAACCGCCATGCCTAACCCTACGGTTATGTAGGCAAAGCGGCGCACAAGATCCATGCGTCCTGCTCCATAGCTTTGCCCTACAAGTGTTGTCGCCGCATCTCCTATGCCGTATCCGGGCATGTAGCACAGGCTTTCGGCTGTGACAGCAAACGAGTTTGCGGCAATGGCAATCACTCCCAGCGGCGCTACTATTGTGGTGACTGCAATTTGTGCACCGCATATGACAGCGTGCTCCAGTGTCATTGGCGCCGAAATTGTGGCCGCCTTGCGTATAATAGCTTTTTGTGGCCGGTAGCTTCCGTGAATGCCTTTCAGGCGTAGCTCGGGCTGCCGGCAATAGACATACCATAGCATGAGCGCGGCGGTGACAGCTTCGGCAAGTACGGTGCCGAGTGCGGCTCCAAGTACTCCGAGCCCGGCTCCGGGCATGTGTATGTCCATGCCGGCAATGTTTATGTCGCGCGACGGGAAGATGAGAAGGAAATTGAACATGCAGTCAAGGACACACATCAGGACGCTCAGAAGGCTCGGGACTTTTATGTTGCCCACACAGCGGAGCATGCCTCCTGCAAGGTAGCTGATAGTGAGCAACGGCAATGCCGAGACAAATACAAGAAAATAAAGTGATGACAACGGGGATATTTCCTCGTTGCCTCCAAGCCATCGCGGCAGTTCGGCCGATATGGCAATGCCTACAGCGGAGACTGCGAAGCTGAACAACAAGGCAGCAATGAGTCCTTGCCGCAAGACATCGCGTGCTGATTTAAAGTCTTTTGCTCCGACTTTGTGGGCTACCTGTACGGAAAATCCGGTCGTGACCGCCGAACATATGCCCCAGAAAAGCCATAAAGTCGTGGATACGAGCCCTATTGATGCCGATGCATCGGCACCGAGACGTCCCACCATTGACGCGTCGATATATTGCATCGTTATGCTCGAGAGCTGGGCGAGCATTGCAGGTGTCGCAAGTGTGACAGTGAGGCGTAGCTGCCGCGAGAATGACATGGGCACTCCTTCGCGTATCATCGAGATATCAGCCATAGGCATAATTAGGTGGTATGGTTAAGGGGATGCAAATATACAACTTTTGTATGGCAGGTGTTGTTGTAATGGCGTATGCTTATACTTCATTTATTATGTCATGAATGATATTTTCGTCATTTTGATTCTGATCATGCTGAACGGGGTCTTCTCTATGGCTGAGATCGCCATGATCTCTGCACGCAAGTCCCGACTTACAGCCGATGCAAAGCATGGAAACCGAGGCGCACAGAGGGCTTTGCAGCTGGCTGATGATCCTGACCGCTTTCTGTCGACAATACAGATCGGTATAACTCTTATAGGTATTCTTACCGGTCTATATTCAGGTGCTGCTCTGGCAGAGGATGTAGGCGCGATGCTTCAGCGTCTTGGTCTTGCCCCGCGTGTGGCTCATGCGGTCGGGCAGATCGTAATTGTCACGGTTGTGACTTATCTGTCGATCGTTGTTGGTGAGTTGGTTCCGAAGCGCATGGGGCTGGCTTCCGCCAATACTATTGCAAAGCTGATTTCCCGTCCGATGTATGTTCTGTCGGTGATAGCGATGCCTGCCGTATGGCTGCTGTCGGTCTCGACTTCGTTTATCGTCAGGTTTTTCGGAATAAAAAGCCGGGAAAACAATGTGACTGAGGATGAGATCAGGTCGCTGATAAAAGACGGGACTGAGGCCGGTGAAGTAAGGAAGGTGGAGCAGGATATTATGGAGCGTGCTCTTGTGCTCGGTGATCTGCGTGTGTCATCGATAATGACCCCGAAGGTCGATGTGTCGGCATTGCGTCTTGACATGACAGCCGACGAGATCAGGGTCAAGCTTTCGCAAGAACTCCATACAGCCTATCCGGTCTACTGTAACCGCAAAGGTGATACGATATGCGGTATTGTCGGTCTGAAGCAGCTGATATTGAAAATCGATTCTTCTGATTTCCGACTTCGCGACGTTGTCACAGAACCGATCTATTTCCCTGAGTCTATGAGTGTCTACGATGCTCTTGACCACATGAAGGTTAATAAAGAAAGTTTTGCGCTTGTATGTGACGAATTCGGTGACATGTCGGGGCTTATCACTCCGAGCGACATTCTTGACGGTCTTGTCGGAGCTATGCCGCAGCAGACGGTGACGCCCGATATCAAACGTGATGACAAGATTTTTGCCTGGGTAGTGGACGCTCAGATCCCGATCTATGATTTTATAAATTATTTTGATCTTGAGGAGTTGTATAAGCCATCGTCCTACTCGACACTTGGCGGCCTCATACTTGAGGAACTGAGGCATGTGCCTGAGGTCGGTGAAAAGTTTGAATTGAATCATATCGGGTTTGAGATTATTTCGATTAAATTCGCGCGTATCGAGAAGG
>JAIDKP010000385.1 GCA_029051445.1 Muribaculaceae bacterium
TGGCATACATCGCACAAGCCGGCGGACAGATCAAATACGGACACTCGGAAGTCGGCAATTTCACTCTCGGAAATCTGATATACGAGCAAAATGAGATAGAGTTTCTCCCCGTTCCTGCCGAAGAAGCTGCCGATCAGCTTGTTGTGGCCAAATGGATAATCAGGAATCTGGCTCACCGCGAAGGACTTGATGTCACATTCGCGCCCAAGATCACAACCGGGAAAGCCGGATCAGGACTTCACATACATATGCGCCTGATGAAAGACGGAAAGAACATGATGCTTGACAGCGATCACAAGCTAAGTGACGACGCACTGCGCATGATCGCCGGAATGATGGAACTTGCTCCATCGATCACGGCATTCGGCAACACCAATCCGACAAGCTACTTCCGCCTTGTACCGCATCAGGAAGCACCTACCAACATATGCTGGGGCGACCGCAACCGCTCGGTGCTCGTGAGGGTTCCTCTTGGCTGGACTTCAGAGACCGATATGTGCTCACTCGCAAATCCCGGCACTCCGGCTTCGGGCTTTGACGCATCACAGAAACAGACGGTAGAAATACGCTCTGCCGACGGCTCTGCCGACATCTATCAGCTTCTTGCCGGACTTGCCGTAGCTGCACGATATGGTTTCCAGCTACCCGACGCACTGGAGATAGCACGCCGCAACTATGTTAGTGTCAATATACATAATGCAGAGAATGCCGATAAACTCAGTCAGCTGAAACAGCTGCCCACCAATTGCAGCGAAAGCGCCGACTGCCTTGAGCGCCAGCGTGGTATATATGAAGAATACGGCATATTCAGCAGCCGCATGATCGATGGGATAGAGGCTAAACTGCGGGACTACAATGACATGGACACCGCTCGTCTTGCCAAAGAAAATCCTGATGTGATGCAGACGCTTGTCAACCAATATTTCCATTGCGGATAAGCCGGTATGTGAGACAAACAATAGCCGATTTCAACGATATTTCCACAAATGAATCCTAAATGTCGATAAATCGGCTATTTTTGTGCGTTTCAATAAAAATTAGTAAATTTGTATGAAATAAATAAACCATCTTAATAATTTCTATATTTATGGCCAAACCATTACTGGACAATCTTGATAAAAAAATTATCTCACTGCTTGCTGATAATGCACGTGAGCCATATCTTGAAATAGCCCGCGTCTGTGGTGTATCCGGAGCAGCGATCCACACCCGTATGCTCCGATTGCAGACCGCCGGTGTAGTTACCGGTTCACAATTAATGATCGACGCGCCCAAAGCCGGATATGACACCTGTGCATTCATGGGATTCTTTCTTGGCGATCCGACTCGCTATGATGAAGGTATATCAGGACTTAAAGAAATCCCGGAAGTTGTCGAATGTCATCTCACTACCGGCAAATACGACATGTTCATCAAGCTGTATGCCCACAACAACGAGCATCTGCTGCAGGTTCTGCGTGACAAAATCCAGCCACTTGGCATAGCCAGCACGGAGACCACAATAATCCTGCAGGAAAGTTTCAAGCGGTCGCTTCCTGTAAAGAATGATGTCGAAGACGACAAAAACGACACAAAAAAGAAATCATCTAAAAAATAATGCATACTTAATACCGGCGGCTCAAGCCGCCGGTAATTATTGTTAAACATTAATGAAAAGTTTAATTCTCTCCGCTGCTTTTGCCGGTATAATAGCACACCCCCTGTCGGCGGCTGTTGATTTCGACAAATACTTCTGCGACTCGACGCTACGCATCGACTACATTTTCAGCGGCAAGAAAGGCGCCCCATCGGTAAGTGTCGATGGTCTTGAATATCAGCCGGGCTGGGCGGGACGTAGACACAGGCTTGACTACGTGCCGTTTGAAGGCAATCTTCAGGTCATAGTCAAAGACTCTGCGTCAGGAGACACGATCTACGTCAACAGCTATTCATCACTTTTTCAGGAATGGTTGCACACCCCTGAAGCTGAGCTCCATCCAATCTCGATGGAGAACACATTTATTGTACCTGCGCCACGCAATGAAGCAGACATCACGGTGACTCTTTTCGATAACCGCCGCGAGCCTATGGCCGTCACAACCCACCATGTGGCCCCCGGCGACATACTCATTCGCCGTCCTGATACATCAAGACCGACAGGCCACCGCTATATACACAAAAGCGGATCTCCTGAGGAAAAAATAGATGTGGCGATACTCGCCGAAGGATACACAACCGAGGAAATGGATTCAATCTACGTCCATGCCGAAAAGGCGGTTGCAAGCATCCTCTCACATGAGCCATTCAAAAGCCGCGCCGACGAGTTCAACTTTGTAGCCGTGGCATCCCC
>JAIDKP010000386.1 GCA_029051445.1 Muribaculaceae bacterium
GGGTGATGGCCGATATCATCGCTCTTGACCGGCTGAAAAGTACCGGCACCTACATGCAGCGTCACCTCACGGCGCGTCACACCCACACGGTCGATCTCGTCGAGCAGGGCTGGCGTGAAATGCAGACCGGCCGTAGGTGCGGCCACCGACCCTTCGATGCGCGAGAAGACCGTCTGATAATCATTGTTGTCCGACTCCTCGCTGCGTCGGTTGAGATATGGTGGAATAGGTATTTCTCCCGCCGCCCCGATTATATCGGAGAATGTAAGGGATTCATCGTTCCACTCAAAAGTCACCGTTGTAGGCGACGATGCCGACCCACGGCGTGCCGTAAGCACGATCTCGCGTCCCTCTACTGTGAGGTGCCGCGTCAGAGCCAGCTCAGGCTTCCACTTCTTGGAGTTGCCGACAAGACACGTCCATGAGCAGCGATGGGTTGATGCGAAATTCTGCGCATAATCGGCCGGGGCGACCGGCTCGAGACAGAACACCTCAATGAGTGCCCCCTCGTCGGTCTCTCCTTTCCGGAAACGCAGACGCGCATTGATAACACGCGTGTTATTGTAGACGAGCACACTCCCTTCAGGCAGAAGTCCGGGAAGTTCACAGAATACCTTATCCTCGATACCTGCGCCGGCACGCCACGTCAGCAACCGGCAGCGGTCGCGCTCGGCAAGCGGGTGAAGCGCTATGCGTCCGTCGGGCAAAGGATAGTCATAATCCTCTATTCTAATATCTCTGACGTTGTCGGTCATATCGGATTCTTAATAAAATCTATTTCATCGGCAAGCTGACGCGCCACGCCGCGCGTCATTACCTCGCCCCGTTTTTCCTCGGCCACCGCCATACCCTCCCACTCGTCGAGAGGCACACCCTGTTCACGCACAAGATTCATAGCCAGCCGCATCGCCGTGTAACGCGCTTTATCGTCACCACAGGCAAGACGTCCGACCATCCCGACAGCTGCCGGGAGCCGCTTCAGCAGCCTGAGACAAAGCACGTCTGTCACTTCGATCGAAGGCGACTCGGCTATCCACCTCAGAGCTTCCTCCTCGCCGATTTCTGCCGTCGGCATGATCATCGGTGCCAGCAGCATCGAGCAACGTGTGGTTTTATTGTCCCACAGACAGCGGCTTAGCTCGGCATTCTCGCCTGTCATTCTCGCCACATCCGTGATCTGCGGCAAAGTAAGGCCGAATATAATTCGGAACGGACTTCCCGCCTTCCGCAGCACATCGGCGATCACACCGTTGCGCATCGCGAAGAAGTGACGCTTTATCTGTTGCATGTCGTTAAACCGCTCCATAGTCTGCAAAGTCAATTAATGGCATTGTAAATTAAGTGCTGCTATAACCTTGCTACGCATGGCTGCACACTTCATGTCGCAAAATTAACACTCACTCACCACAAAACAAACATCAAATCAAAGATGAGTGAATTTCGTTACCGATTCCATTATGAAAAGTTGCTGCAACGTCTCGACTGAGTGATAAATATTCTTGCATTTGATGTTCAGTGCCGTTGCCATGTGGCTGTATCAAAATGGTTTCTGACAAGGGAGATACCATATTCAGTTTGTGGGCGTACTGTCGCACGCCCCTACAAATCAACATCCTGTCATACGGACTATCAATCTAAAACGTCGTAGGGGTGTGCGACAGTACGCCCAAAGCCTATTTTGTCCCCTGCTTTATGAGAAGGATCTTTTGCAGGTCGCTACTCCTTGTCGGTTGCGTTGAGGGCGCGGGTGATGGCGTTGCGGATGCGGGATTCTGTGTCTTGTGGATTCGAGGCGTTAAAACCACTCTGAACGAGGGCGATCTTACCGTTTCGTCCAACTACTATTACTG
>JAIDKP010000387.1 GCA_029051445.1 Muribaculaceae bacterium
CCGTTATCTATATGCAAAGTCTCAGGGACAGGCTACAGACAAGATACCGACACTGAATGCAGGCAATGAATATATGGCGGCGACATCTACAAAAGAGCAGGATGTAAATGTCGGATTTTTTGGACGTGTCAATTATGATTTCAAGAAAAAATATCTCTTGACTCTTACGTTCCGTGAAGACGGCTCGTCACGGTTTGCCGCCGGAAACAGATGGGGATTTTTCCCGGGCGCATCGCTTGGTTGGGTTATGAGTGACGAAGAGTTTATGCTTGGTCTTAATCCTACACTAAACAACCTGAAATGGCGTGTCAGCTACGGTCAGACCGGCAATAATCAGGTAGGTCTGTATGATGCTCTTGGTCTTTACCAGATATATACTCCTTATGCCGGAAATTCCACTATTGTCTCAAGCTCTATGCCCAATATGGGATTGACATGGGAGACTTCCACACAACTTGATCTCGGTTTTGATCTCGGCATGTTCAATAACCGTATACAGATCGGAATGGATTATTTCAACAAAGAGACCGATAATCTTATACAGTCAAAGACACTTCCAAATACATCAGGTTTTTCATCGGTGCTTACCAATATCGGAAAAGTGCGTTTCCGTGGTTTCGACCTTGAAATCAATACCCACAACATTACAGGCAAGGATTTCAACTGGGATTCACGCATAACCCTGACATACGTGAAGAATAAGGTGCTTAAACTTCCGGAAGCTGTGTCGAAACGTGACAAGAACCGTATAGGCGGTTACACGCTTCCCGATATGCCCGGTTACAGCAATGATAATCCCTATGAATTCGGCGGTATAGCAGAGGGTGAGCCTCTGGGGCGCATCTATGGTTATAAAACAAAGTATATCATAACCACTCAGGAGCAGGCCGATAACGCTACCTATGATTCCGGTTCGAAGGGATGGGACTGGACACAGAAAAAATTTATAGGAACCGGCAAGAAGGCGATCGGTGATTATGAGTGGTGTGATCTTGACCAGAATGGTGTGATTAATGGAAATGATATGTATCTTCTCGGAAATACAATTCCACACACTACTGGCGGTTTTAACAACATGTTTAATTATAAGGAATTTACACTGAATGTATATCTTGATTTCGCATTAGGGCATTCTATTGCCAATGGTATTTTCCAGCGTCAGCTCGGAGTGATACTTGACGGAAACATTCCAGTGCAGGCCATGACTGACGCCTGGAGTCCCGGCGACGATCCTACAAAGAAAAAGTATGCAATATGGGGCTATAGTAATTCCGGTGCCAACAATAACTATCGTGAGAATTCCGATATTTTTGTTCAGAAAGCCGACTATTTATGCATACGCGAAGTTTCGCTAAGCTATTCAATGCCTAAGAAAGTTATCGGCAAGCTGCCTATGGAAAATGTTGTGTTTACTTTGCAAGGTAACAACCTGCATTACTTTACAGAAGTTATTGGTCTGTCACCGGAGATGGGTGCTGCTTCAACCTACGGAAGCGGATATAATCCTTATCCTCCTATACGCAAGTATTCACTCAGTGTTAAAGTCTCGTTCTAATATAAATCTCTGGATTATCATGAAATTCAATATATTTTTAGGAGCGTTAATGCTCTGGACAACTGCAACATTCAGTTCGTGTCTAAATGACCTTGACCTGAAACAGCCGAGTCAGTTCACATCAGCTTCGATGTGGACGGAAGAAAACGATGTCGCTTCGGCGGTGAACGGCGCATATGCTCTGATGCGTGACGCTTTCAGAAACACCAATGACTTCTGGGGTGATCTTCGATCCAATCTATGGACATCGGGACGCGTCAATGATGCAACTTATGCCCGTACCGGATTAAACAGACTTGAGGTAAGTTGGACCGGCTCAGACTGGTCTGCTCTATACAAGACTGTAAACCAGGCAAACTTGATCTTGAAGCATATAAATGATCTGGAGTTTGACAAAGAGGAGTCTAAAAATGAATATCTCGCTCATGCTTACTTTGTAAGAGCCTACTGCTACTACTATATCGTGAGGATATGGGGAGATGCTCCACTCTGTCTGAATCCTTTTGAGTCGGAAAATCAGGAAGATATGTACCCTTCTCGTGTTGCGGCAAATCTATTGTATGCACAGGTTGAGTCGGATATCGAAGATGCATTGCGGCTGATGCCGGTATCCGGCAAAAAGATTCATCAGGCATCTCCCGGGGCAATCAACATGCTCAGATCCGACTACTATCTATGGAAGGCTTCACGTCTCGGAGGTGGACAAGATGCATACAAAAAAGCTCTTGATTCAGCTAATGCCGTTATTGCAATGGATTATGATATGCTTGATGATTTTGCAAGTGTGTTCATTCCTGAGAATAAGACAAACAAGGAGCTGATATTCACATATCCTTTCAATGTCGGAGAAAATGTGACCGCGGGAACGAGCCCCAACTATTATGCATATTTCCTTGCTCAGACCGAGCATACTCAGTTGCTTCTGAGTAACGGCTATTCACTCGATGATGTGCCGGTCGGCTCTCATGCACAGTACTCTATTCCCAATGATGAGTATGTAGCATTTCTATTGAAAGATCCGCAGGATCAGAGAGGGGCTGCCTCGGTGCGTAGTTATGATGATGATTTTCTAAATAGCCAGCTTGTTCTTAAAGTCGTTGTTCTGAAATTTGCAGGAACTTGGAAGAACAATACACGCTCTTTTGACTCTGACATGCCGGTTTACAGACTTTCTGAAGCGTATATTTTTAAAGCTGAGGCTCTTAATGGCATGGGAGATACCGATGGCGCAATGGCTGCGCTTAATGTCCTTGAGAAGCGTGCCCGTGGTGTGGAAAACTATTATACCGGACTTGACAGGAATGGTATAACAAACGCTATCATAGATGAGGTGAAGATGGAGTTTGTGGCAGAAGGAAAAACCTGGTGGACTTATCTTAGAAATAATAAGGAATTTGAGCAGATCTCGAGTCTTGTAGGCCGCGAGGGAGAAACAAATGTGACTCTTTGGCCGGTTCATCAGAATAGTCTGAACACAAACAAAAACATTCGCCAGACAGAAGGATACAAGTAACAGAAGATACTTGCATGTGTTCTGAAAAGGTTGACGGTACACAATTGTAAGTGTTAATTAATCCTGCCACAGACTTACTTAGTAATGATTGGGTCCTATGAATATTAGGAAGATTGTTTTCGGTATGCCGGAATAATTTGATCTTCTTAATATTCATAGTGTGGTATGGGCAATGTAGCTGTCATGATTATTAAAGTTGAAAGTTGATGAAGTCAATTAGAATTCTTATTGTTGTCGGACTGTTATTCTCTATCGTATCGTGCAGGAAGTATTCGGAAACGATTTCTGTCAATGTCACCCAACCGGTTCATCCGCTTCTGACGCTAAAGGAGGATTGTCCGGCGCTACGTATAGAACTTGTAAGCGACAGTGTAGCATGTGGGCTTGAGGAGATTGAATTTACTCTTTCAGGTTCGACTGATGTTACGGATGTCGTAAAAGCGTCTGTTTATATCAATGAAAAGCCTGCAAGATATGTGGGGACTGTGCCTGACTCGGTTATAGGATCGGTGACACCAAGCGGAGATAAAATCCGCTTTAAGCTGGATAATACAGCTATAAATGATACTCTTGTGTGCTGGCTGTGCCTGACACTGAAGGATGATGCTGCTGACGCACACTCAAGAATCAATGTGGCATGCACAAGGATAAAGACCGGCGATGGAGAGGTGAAAGTTCCGGAAGTGACAGCTGAACCATTCAGGGTCGGTGTGGCTTTGCGCAAACCGGGCGACGATGGTGTGTTCTCATCGCGTATTCCCGGTTTGGTGACTACAAACAACGGAACTCTGATAGCCATGTATGATGCCCGTAATGAGACAGACGATGACCTGCAGGGCGACATAGACATCGCTATTAACCGAAGCGAAGACGGAGGACGCACGTGGCTGCCGATACAGCGTGTGCTGAATCAGGGCAATTACGGGGGATTACCTAAAAAGTACAATGGAGTGAGTGACGGAGATATTCTCGTGGATGAGACGACGGGTGATATCTACGTGGCAGGATTGTGGATGCACGGAGTGCTTGATCCCAAAACAGGGGAGTGGGTGAAAGAGCTTAGCGACAGTTCAACGGTTTGGAATCACCAGTGGCGCAGCGGGTCGAAATCGGGTTACGGACTGACTGAAACCTGTCAGTTCCTGATCAGCAAAAGCAGTGATGACGGTAAAACGTGGAGCGAACCTCGCAATCTTACCCGTGACATCAAGAAGAAGGAATGGTGGTTGCTCGCTCCGGCCCCCGGACGAGGCATCACGATGGAGGACGGAACACTGGTAATGCCGGTCGAAGGGCGCGATAAAACCGGATTACAGTTCTCTACAATAATGTGGAGCAAGGATAGAGGAGATAACTGGACTGTGGGTGAACCTGCATTTACAAATGTCAATGAGTGTCAGGTTGTGGAACTCGGTGATCACTCGCTGATGCTTAATATGCGCAAGCGTGACAACAGAGGTAAAACCGAAGGTAACGGTCGTGCGATATGCGTCACCAATGACCTTGGCAAGACGTGGACCGAGCATCCGACATCGCAGTCGGCACTGATTGAACCGGCATGTCAGGGTGGATTTTATCGCCATGACTACATGCGCGACGGTGAGAAGAAGCATATCCTTATCTTCACCAATCCGAGCGACAACCGCCGACGTATCAATCACACTCTTAAGGTGAGTTTTGATGACGGAGAGACATGGCCGGAAGAATACTGGATGTTGCTCGACAGTGAGTTTGGAGCCGGTTACTCATGTATCACTTCTATTGATGACGAGACGATTGGCGTGTTCTATGAAGGGAGTCAGGCTGATATCCAGTTCCAGGCCATTGCACTGAGCGATATTCTTAAAGAAAACAACTAATCATTAACTATAAAACAAATATACCACCATGAAACGCAGTGAAATTAACCGCTACATCAGAGAGGCTAAAGTGTTTATGTCGAAACACCAGTTTCTGCTTCCCGACTGGGCGCACTGGACGCCTGCTGATTGGGCCACGAAGGGGCCGGAGTGTGACGACATACGTGAACGCGCTATGGGCTGGGATCTGACGGATTTCGGCTGGGGAGATTTCGAAAAGATCGGCCTCACGCTTGTGACACTGCGCAACGGCAGTCTGGAGAAGAAGGATAAACCCTATTGTGAGAAGATCATGCTTGTGCGCAAAGATCAGCTTACACCCACTCATTTCCACTGGAACAAGACAGAGGATATTATAAATCGTGGTGGCGGTGTGCTGTGCATGCGTCTATGGAAAGCCGACAAGACGACAGAGGAGCGTACCGATGAACCGATCACTATCTCGATCGATGGCGTGAAAACCACTGTTGTCCCCGGTGATGTCGTGAAACTGAATCCCGGTCAGAGCGTATGTTACGAGCCTTATCTCTATCACCAGTTCTGGGGAGAGGGTGACCACTGTCTGGTAGGCGAGGTGTCGACTGTCAACGATGACGTGAAGGACAACCGTTTTGAGGAGCCTAAGGGACGTTTCCCGCAGATTGAAGAAGATGAGGCTCCCGAGTGCCTTCTCTGCAATGAATATCCCAAGGTTTAAATCCCGTTCAGCGATGGAATTCAGTAAGGAGAATATAACCGGTCTTAATCCCGTCGATTTCTGTGCTAAGGTCGGCGGAAAAACGACCGAATTCTTTGTACTCCGCAACAAAGCCGGCATGGAAGTATGCGTATGCAACTTCGGGGCTATTATCCTCTCTGTCATGGTACCTGACCGCAACGGATGCATGGAGAATGTTGTGATAGGCTGCGATAATATCGGGGATGCGGTGAAACTGAGCAAGGAGTACTATATCGGGGCTACGATCGGGCCGGTAGCCGGACGCATCATTAATGGTAAAATACGCGTTGGAGGCAAGGATTACCAGCTTCCTGTCAACTCGGCTCCCAACACTCTTCACAGTGGCGAACATGGATTTCACACTGTGGTGTGGGATGCCAGGCAGACTGATGAATCCACAATCGAACTGACGTACAACTATAGGGATGGCGAGGCAGGTTTCCCGGGTAATATTATCGCGCGTATGACTTACCATGTGAGTGATGACAACGAGCTCCGCATTGACTATAGTGCAGAGAGTGACCGTGAGGTGATATATGCACCGACCAATCACGCCTATTTCAATCTGAGCGGTGTAGGTGCTCCGACACCATCGATTGAGGATCATCTGGTGAGGATTAATTCACGTCTTTATCTGCCAACCGATGAGAATACCAATCACACAGGCGAGATACTTAGTGTGGAGGGTAGTCCGTTTGATTTCCGTGAATTTCACGCAATAGGGGAGCGTATAGGTGAGAACCATCATCAGCTTGTATGCGGTCATGGCTACGATCATTGTTTTGTCATTGACAAAAAAAGATTGAAAGAACTGGAATATGCAGCTACATGCATCAGTCCTGGCAGTGGACGCCGCATGGATATTTATACTACCGAACCGGGCATGATTATGTACACAGGCAACTATCTGTCGGGGTTACATGGAATGCATGGTACCACTTATCCGCGCCGCAGTGCGGTGTGTTTTGAGACAGAATGCTATCCCGATACTCCGGCAAACCTGCATTTCCCATCAATAGTGCTTCGTAAAGGTGACATTTATACACAAACGTGTATTTACAAATTCAGCATCCAATCATGAAATTAAGATCAATAATAACAGCTGTCATGTGCGTTGCTGTCGGTACAATGACAATAACAGCGCAACGCAACTTCAACCGTCAGGGACCAATAGATTCCAACTCGTTCAACATGGTGGTTATCCCTGATCCACAAAACTATGTGAAGTTTGACTATAACCAGCCGATATTCGAACTTATGACGGCATGGATCGCACATCATGTTGACACTCTGAATATCAGAGCCGTGCTGTGCACTGGAGATCTTGTGGATCAAAATGAGTGCGTGGTGCCTCCCTATCCGCGTTTCGGCAATATATCCAGTGAGGCCCAGTGGCAGTTTGCGTCACATGCGTTTGAACGTCTCGACAACAGAGTGCCTTACCTGATTGCTACTGGTAATCATGACTACGGCCAGTTGCGTTCTGAAAATTCCATGACGCGTTTTCCTGACTTTTTTCCTGTGACGCGCAACAATAAGTGGGAGAATACGCTTGTGAGCGGCACATATAATCGCAATGATCAGGCTACGATGGAAAATGTGGCTATGGAAATCAAGGATAAGAACTGGGGCGATATTCTGGTGATTGCAATGGAGTTTGCACCGCGCGACGAAGTGCTTGAATGGGCAAAAAATCTGTGTGCAAGCGATAAGTATAAGAATCATAAGGCAATGGTAATTACCCATTCTTATATGAAAGGATACTCCAATGAACTCACCGGCTATCACTATAAGATGCAGCCTGCCAACAGTGGCAAACAGATATGGGAGAAACTCATTTATCCGTCGGAGAACATTGTGTTTGTGTTATGTGGTCATGACGCAACTCCTAATGGTCGAAACGACTACTCCACCGGTTTTCGCACTGACAAGAATATTGCAGGTCGAGAAGTCGCCCAGATGATGTTCAATTGTCAGGCTCTTGGCGGCGGTATGAGTGGAAATGGCGGCGACGGCTGGATACGCCTGCTTGAGTTCATGCCCGATGGTGAGACTGTGTCGGTGCGCACATATTCACCTCTGTTCGGCTTCTCTGACAAGACGATGGATCAGGCGTGGCGCACAGAGTCGTATGATCAGTTTGCGTTTAAACTTAAATAGTTAAATCTAAGATATGAGAAAATTTGTATTAACAGTATTCTCATTATTCATAGTGGTAATGTCTGCACAAAACATGACGGATGACCCAAGGAAATGGGTGGAGGAGAGGTCCTGGGCCAACGGCTGGGATGTGGCTCCTGATGAGTCGATAGACAGTGATGAGTTTCTTACTCAATATACCGGAAATAAGGAACTGTGGGACACCATGTTCAGGTTTTTGTCGACTAATGATCTGAATAAGATGGAACTTGGTGAGCACCAGATCGTGCCCGGACGGTGTTGGGCTATTGTAAGTGAGTATATTCCTAAAACGATGGATAAGGGAAATATTGAAAGTCACAAGAAATTCATTGATCTGCAATATGTGATGCAGGGAGATGAGAAGATGGGGCTTGCCCGTAATGTCACAGTCAGGAAGGAATATAATCCTGACCGTGATGTGGCATTCTGGAATTCGGATGATATCAGATATTATCCGGCCATGTCCGATGTGTTTTTTCTCTTTTTCCCGGGAGACATTCATCAGCCGTCGGTGCGAGACGACGAGGAGTGTGTCGGGAAGAGTCGTAAGATTGTGATAAAGATCGAGTATATAGAGTGAATATCGGATACAGCACTGTATAGTGTGGATTATATAAAAAGGCGAGGCCGCGACAATGTCGCGGCCTCGTTGTCCAAGTACCCCGGAGCAGAATCGAACTGCTATCTAAAGTTTAGGAAACTTCTATTCTATCCGTTGAACTACCAGGGCATCTGTTTTGCAATGCAAATATATTGCAAAACAGTGAATCATGCAAGTATTATGCGTTGAGAATATCTCTGACGTATGGAATCATGTCGGGTTTGGACTGGTCGGGAGTCACAGGGACTACTGTGGCATATCCGCGTGGCAGCCAATAAAGGTCGGTTCCATCGTCATCGGGGTTGTCATTGATCAGATCGCCTGTGATAAGGTAAAACTTGTGACCGTTAGGGTCGGTGTACTCACGATATTCATCGGTCCAGTGGCTTTCTGCCGCAGCTACGGTTTTCAGCCCTTTGATATCGGTGTTTGCCGGGAAGTTTACGTTCAGGCATATGTGATGCGGAAGTCCGTTGTCGAGCACTTTCCGGGTGATTTCTCTTACCAGAAGCAGTGATTTGCTGAAGTCAGCATTCATCGAGTGGTCGAGAAGGGAGTAACCTACCGACGGAATTCCAAGTGTGCATGCTTCGATCACCGCTCCCATGGTACCTGAATATATTATCGAGTTTCCGGCATTGGATCCGTGATTTATACCGGAAACGCATATGTCGGGAATGCGGGGGAGTATGGCGTGCATCGCCAGCTTGACGCAATCGACGGGCGTACCGTTCACCGACATCCAGTGCTCGCTGCGCCCGGCCGGCTCCATTTCAGGATGCCGGTGTATGCGAAGCGGATTAGTCATAGTGAGCGCTGACGACTGGGCCGAACGCGGGCCGTCGGGAGCCACGACATATATGTCGGCGTTGTCGGGAAGCGCCTCTACGAGCCGGTGTATGCCGGGTGCCTGTATTCCATCGTCGTTAGTGACGAGTATGACCGGACGTTCAGTATTCATCCCATGATTTGATTTCAATGTCATCTACCGGAAGTGTTGTGAACGCCTGTATGAATGCCGATGCCAGGCGTGCGTTGGTGAGCAGTGGTACATTGAGGTCAATGGATGCGCGTCGGATTTTGTATCCGTTGCTAAGCTCGGTGGATGTCAGGTCTTTGGGGATGTTGACAACCAGGTCGATCTCTTTGTCGTGCAGCAGGTCGAGTGCCTGGGGCTGGCAGTCGCTCTGGCTCGGCCAATATACTCTTACCGACGGGATGCCGTTGTCGGTGAGGAACTGGTGTGTTCCGCCTGTGGCATAGATGCGGTATCCCTTGTTGTGCAGCATGTGGGCGGCATCAAGCATGTCGATTTTCTGCTTTGGCGAACCGGTGGAGAGGAGCACGGCTTTCCGGGGTACTGTATAGCCTACCGAAAGCATGGATTTCAGTATGGCTTCATTTGTGTCGACTCCGATACATCCGACTTCTCCGGTCGATGCCATGTCGACACCAAGCACCGGATCGGCTCCCTGCAGGCGCGAGAAACTGAACTGCGAGGCCTTGATGCCGACGTAGTCGAGGTCAAAAATGTTTTTATGCGGCTTCTCGACCTCGATGCCGAGCATGGCCTTCGTGGCAATGTCGATGAAGTTGAGCTTGAGCACTTTTGATACAAACGGGAAGCTTCGCGATGCACGCAGATTGCACTCGATCACCTTTATGTCGTTGTTTTTGGCCAGATACTGGATGTTGAACGGGCCGGTGATGTTGAGTGCTTTGGCGATCTGCGACGAGACTTTCTTTATGCGTCGCATCGTCTCTACATAGAGTTTCTGCGGCGGGAACTGGATTGTGGCATCGCCGGAGTGCACGCCGGCAAAC
>JAIDKP010000388.1 GCA_029051445.1 Muribaculaceae bacterium
ACTTACCGGCGGATCGGTCGTATCGGAAGAGAAGGGCATGAGCCTCGAGACTTCGGGTATCGATGTACTCGGCCGCGCTGAAAAGATCACTGTAAACAAAGACAACACCACCATCGTCAACGGCGCAGGCGACAAAGACGCTATCTCTGCCCGCATCGGCCAGATCAAGATACAGATGGAGAACACCGTCAGCGACTACGAGAAAGAGAAGCTCCAGGAGCGTCTCGCCAAACTCGCAGGCGGCGTGGCAGTACTCCACATCGGCGCTCCCAGCGAGGTTGAGATGAAGGAGAAGAAAGACCGCGTAGACGATGCCCTGAGCGCAACCCGCGCAGCCATCGCCGAGGGTATTGTTCCCGGTGGCGGCGTAGCCTACATCCGCTGCGTGGCCGATCTTGAGGACCTCAAGGGAGAGACCGAGGACGAAACCACCGGTATCCACATCGTCAAGCGTGCGATCGAGGAGCCGCTCCGCCAGATCGTGGCCAATGCAGGTCTCGAGGGTGCGGTTGTGATCCAGAAGGTGAAAGAGGGCAAGGCCGACTACGGCTATAACGCCCGCACAGGCAACTACGAGAACCTTCTCGCAGCAGGCGTGATCGACCCTGCAAAGGTTACACGCGTAGCTCTTGAGAACGCAGCTTCGATCGCCGGCATGTTCCTCACCACCGAGTGTGTGATCGCCGACAAGAAAGAAGAGAAGCCCCTTCCCCCGATGCCCGGCGGCGGCATGGGCGGCATGGGTGGCGGCATGGGAATGTAATATTCCCTGCCATCGCCTGAAAGGCACCATACAAGCGGAGCGGGCTCAACTGGCCCGCTCCGTTACTTTTTTTACCTTATCAGAATTTGTATGCTGCAGCTATGAATACCGAGTGAGTTATATAATTGTCTCTGTCGGGCAATCCGTGATGATTTATCGGACGCCCAGAATAAAGGCTGAAATCAGTAATACCATAGCCCAATGACAGCACCACACGCTCGAGCTGCAGATTAATACCCGTTTTCAGATCCACATTGAAGATCCTGGCATTGCGGCTCCCGGCCGCTCCGGGAGCCAATACAAATCCCGGCTCAGCAAAAAGATAGAACCCGCCGCTTTGGCTTTTCCAATTGACAAGCCGCGGAGAACGAAGCACAAGTGCCGGAATCAGTTTAATCCTTATCGCATAGTCATCCGCGCTATCCCAGTCATCGTTACCCCAGTCACCTATTTCCTCAATCTCTCCGGCGAATCCGAGGGTCATCCTGGCACCGACATACTGCAGAGGGAACCACGCCGCACTGAGGTCGATCTGATAACCGTCGTTGTTGAGACCGGCACTTGCACCGGCTTCCCACCGGAGAATCTCATTATCAACCTTCAAAGACTGTGCCGACATCTCTGTAATGCAAAGAAACGACACAAGACAGATCAGCTGTAAATATCTCATCATTTTGCTTTAGAGACAAAGATATCCAATCCTCGACAAAAGGAGACGCAGACTTTCAGAGATATTACATTCTGTCAGTCTGTCATGTCCGCCATGTCAAGCAGTTGCCTTGCACTCATAAGCGTACAGTTAGGCCATGTCGACTGGTAGCGTCCTGTAGGAGAATAGAACCAGAGCGTAGGTATATGACCTGTAGTAGGATCCTGTGAGGCAACAATGGCATCGGTGAGTGCCCTCGCCTTGGAATATGCGAGCTTGTCGCCTGTCTTTTTGTAAAGAGCCAAAAAGGCTGCGGCCGTGCATGCCGCACTATTGTCGACACCGACCTCATATAGATACTGCTCGTGAACCGACGGCACATGCTCCATTTTCAGACCAAGCTCTTCGGGCAACACATCCCAATGCACAAACTGGTCTTCGACAAGCCGGATAAGATCGGTCGCATCAGACAGCGCCTTCTCGCTTACCTGAGGCTTTGAAAGCAGATAAAAAGCATATTCCGTGGGGGTACAGCTTGTGAGGTTCTGATATGGGGTCAGGTTTTCCTTCAACTGGTCTTCAAACTGGCCGGTAAGATCGAAACGCGGTAAAGCGACAGAATCCATCCATGCCTCAGCCGCACTGATATTGCCTGCATACCTGTCAATGCCATAGTTCCCGCCAAGACGCGCAAACAATTGCAACACCGGCGTCGGAGTACATTTCACATCCTCGACACATTTTCCGGTCTCATAATAGACCTTGATGGGCCACGAGCCGTCGGGAGCCTGTGTGCGGCTATAAGTGTCGGCAATACCTACAGCATGCCTGAAGTAGATGCTATCGCCTGTGATGTCAAACAGATCAAGAAACGCATCGGCAGGGATCACCGCCTCCATAAACATTGTCTTGCCTTTGCTTGCCTTGACGACACCATAGGTGTACTGAGCGGTATCGGCCGGCTCAAGATTATAGGTGGGCGGGAAATAGGCAAGCGGAGCATCGGCCGGCTGCGAGCAATCAATAAGATACTGCGCGGCATTGCGTGCTATCTTCAAAGCCTCCTCACGCTCCTGCGGCATGTTCTCGGCAACAAGGCACTCAAGTGCTATTGTCGACCCGATGATCTTGCAGGCATAGACATTGTTCTCAAACGTCATATCGGGCATCGTGGAGTTGATCCAGCTTTGGACCGGCTCCCACTTGTGCAGGTTGTATATAGCCTTCATCGCCGACTCACGGTAGTCGCGTAGCGGAGCTGTGTCTTTTGCCTCGTAAGGGAAATCACGCATAAATTTCCGGCTGAAAGACTCGCCTACAGCAGCCCCCGAAGCATCGACCGGCTGCACCGTCAGCTCTGTCTCACCGACAGGGATATCATTCCATACACTTGCAAGCGACTCACGCGGCGACTGCGCGGTAAACTCCCATCGCGCTCCCCCTGGCTGGGTGACAGTGAAACGATAGCTGTGAGCATCAGGAGTCTCCGGAATATCAAAGACCGGCGCATATACAAACCGCTTTGCATTCACATTCCAAAACGGACGTCCTTCACCTCCGGGTCTGACGGGAACGACGTATTCTTCAGCCGCCTGTCGGTTAAGGCCGGCAATAGTATCATTATTTCCAGTGCATGAGGCAGACACACCTGCAATGGCGATTGCGCAATATGAGATCAGGTTTATTGTTTTCATGGATTTCAGAAAGTATATTTAATAAAAAATACCTCAAAAGGCGCACACCACACAAGGGTGCACGCCTTTTGAAATTATGTTAAGCCGGATACGCGGAAGGCACCGCGCACCGCTTATCAGTTGTTCTTTTTGCGGTTGCCGTAGCGGCTCATGAACTTGTCGACGCGTCCTGCGGTGTCAACAAGCTTCTGCTTTCCTGTGAAGAAAGGATGCGAAGAGCTGGTGATTTCAAGCTTTACCAGAGGGTAGGTCACTCCGTCAACGTCGATAGTCTCACGGGTAGCGACAGTGCTGCGTGTGATGAAGATCTCATCGTTGGACATGTCCTTGAATACTACTTCGCGATAGTTGGAGGGATGGATGTCTTTTTTCATCGTTATATCGTCTTGATTATTTTCTTGCAGTTGAGTATTTTACATCCGCTGGTAAGGCGGTTCTGTAGTAATGGCCTGCAAATTTACACATTTTATTTCGCATCCAAGCCCTTTTACAGCAGTTTTTTTTTCAAAGTTTTTACTATCCCACATCCTGTAGAGTCCAACAGCAAATGCAAATTTATGCAACCTTATCGAAAAAACGCTTCTTTGGAG
>JAIDKP010000389.1 GCA_029051445.1 Muribaculaceae bacterium
TTAAAAACAGTAACAGCAAAAAAAAAACAATAGAACATCTTAGTTTAATAAAAACAATACACACAATGAAGAAAACTGTTTTTATCGCAGCAATCGCCATGGCGACATTATTCGGCTCACAGGCATTTGCTCAGGACGTTTCCACTAAAACCACGTGTGCCGCTCAGGAGCAGTGCCTTGGTAACGGTTGTAACGGCAAGAAGGACTGTCAGAAGGCCGGAAAACACAAGGGTGGCCGCAAGGGATCGGCCGGGCGCGGTATCATCGACGTGGCTCGTATGCAGGATCTGAACCTTACACCTCAGCAGGTGTCGGCGATAGAGGAGCTTAACAAGAAGCAGACGGAAGAAGCCAAAACTGCACGTGAGGCAGCCAAAGCTCAGAAAAACGATGCCGAGCGTCAGCGCAATGAAGTGCGTGAGCAGCGCACTCAGGCTTATCTGGCACAGTTGAAGACGATTCTTACCCCGGAGCAGTATCAGAAAATGCTCGAGAATCAGTTTACCGGAAAAAACAACCGTGGTGACCGTGCTATGAAGCAGGGCGCGGATCAGTCCGGCGCGCGGGCTTCACGGAGCAACGGCGGTCAGGCTACAAAGTAAATACAGCCGACCCTAAGGTCTAAAAAATAAAAGGCGCACTCCCGGTTACCCGTGGGGTGCGTCACTGTTGCTTGTAGCTTGTTGGATGTCAGGCCTTGGGGCAGACTTCCTTGCAGCTGTCGCATGCTTCCTTGCAACTATCACAAGCACTCTTGCAGCTATCACAGGCGCTCTTGCAGCTGTCGCATGCTTCCTTGCAGCTGTCGCAGGGAGTTGCGAGCTCAATTGTTTCTTCAACGATCTCTGTGGCCTCGGTGTTCTGAGCCTTATTGCCACATGAGCAAACTGCCATGGCTGCAACTACTGCAACCGCATAAAACATCTTTTTCATCTTTTTTAGGATTTAAATTGTCCTTATGGTCTATAAACTTTGTAAAAACGTTACAAAAGTATTGCGTTTTTTTGTTCTGTGCAATAGATAAGAAATAAAAAAAATAATGTAAAGAAGCTCAAAAGCAGTGATGGCACATGCCATGAGCCGTATTGGCCGTATGCATATGCCATGTGTGGTGTTTTTTTCTGCCGGTGTCGGTCTAATTTCTGATGTAGGGACTGATTATCCATCCGCCGACTCCGAGCGATATCATGGTCAGAGATGACATGATCACGATATCACGCACCAGAATCTGCTGTGAACCGATTATATTGAGACCTTCAATGACTAAGGCAGCAAGCAGAAGCACGCAGACGACCGCGATACATACCCATTCGACAGGAGATGTCTGACTGCGTCGGCGTGGGAGGCGGTTGAGAACCTTGCGTTTGAACCATGGATCATGCCCTGCTTCCGGCAGTTTGTGCTGAAGAAGGCGGGCTATGTCTTTGTCAGTGGTATCCATCATGGCGTTGAAGATAGTAAATAATTTGTTAATTGGAGAGAGCGGCTGCCATTTTTTCACGGGCTCGTTTCAGATATACTTTGACTGTGCCTTCGGGCATGCCTGTGATTTCCACCACTTTTTTTACAGGCATTTCCTCGAGATAGAACAAGAGTACTACCGTGCGCTCTTTGTCTGACAGCACTTTGAGCGCGACTTGCACATCCATGCTTGCTTCAGTTGCCGAGAGGCAGCTTGTATCGGCGGTATCGATACTTGGAGTGTCGAGATCTGTGGTAGGGTGTTCGCGTCGGCGGTAGCTCACATATTCGTTCCAGGCTATGCGGAAAAGCCATGTCCGGAACTTGGCAAGCCCTTTGAACGAGCGTATTGATGACCAGGCCTTTATAAACGTTTCCTGAGCCAGATCGTCGGTCAGGCATGCATCGCCGAGGGTGAGGTTGAGCAGATATCGACGGAGTGAGTCCTGGTAGGCATCAACCAGCTTCCCGAATGCATCGCGGTCGTCTGACGCGATGCATCGGGCTATCAGTTTCAGTTCCTCTACGGTTGAAAGCATTTTGCTGGTTGTTGTTATTGTATTATCAGTCAGGCAGGAAACTCCTTGAACAGATTAATGGCGCTGATTCATGTAGTACCATGAAAAGATACGGCCGAGTCCGAGAAGTAGTGGGATGCCTCCGGCGAGAATTGCGACCGAAGCGGCATCAACGATCAGAAAGAATGCCAGCAGGCACAGGCCTACTACCGAGAGTTTTATTCCGCTCTGGAGATTCTTGTCGTCGACCGGAGGTACCGGTGGAATCGGGGGCATGTTTGTCGGTGCGGTTGTCCCCGAGGCGGGGTTATATGTCCGGTCATTGGGCTCGTTAGTCTGGCCGTTGGTTGAATTCGGGTCAGGCATGGGACCGTTCTGATAGATTATTCTTGTCGTGTTCTGCCCCGAGAAGAAGCTTTCGGGAAGCTCATATCCCTTCTCTATTGCCTGCGAGATGATGGCGTTGCGGTTGCGGTTGCGCACGAATATGAAGAAAAGGACTGCAAATGCTATCAGCAGTATGGTCGCACATGGTATTACGACTATGGAGATTGCCATGAGCGATCTTTGCTGCGCCTTGGCGACAGCTGGATTGATGTGGTCCTTTTCGTCGACTCTTACGGTGATGTTGCGCACCGCCGCTCCTTCCGATACCGAGTCGGGCATGTAGGCCACAATCGTGTCGCCGGTCTGAGACACCACTACAAGCGGCTGGTCGAGAGCGTCATGTATGTTCTCGAAGGCGCGTGCCTGGATATCGGAAATTTTTTGCTCGATATCCTTGGAGTCCATATCTTCCGGAATGGTGATGCAGGATGTCGGTAACACCGACATGGCAAGGAGGAGAGCCCCTCCGGCTGCGGTTATAAATCTTTTCATGAGTGGTGGTTTTGCTTTTTTAGGCTGTTTTTACTCCTTAGACGCACTGTGGAGAAAAACGGTTACAAAAAAAATTAAATATTTTTTCGGCCGACAACAACGGCGACAAAAGAGGCAAGAAATGAGGTGATTGCGGCAAGAGCGAGTACGGCTAAAAGATCCTCGGCACTTAGTGCGACAGGGTAGGTGGGGATTGAAAGTAGCGAAGGATCGATTCCGGCGGCCGACAGCTTGACCCAGCCCCACTGCATCTGGCATCCGACAAGTATCATGCCTGCGATAGCTCCGGCCAAGCATCCGGCTCCAGACACCAGCACCCCTTCCCATATAAATATTTTCTTGATACGTCTGTCGGCCATTCCCATAGATCGAAGCAGCCGCATGTTGTTGCGCTTTTCGATCATAAGCATTACAAGAGTCGACAGAATGTTGAACGATGCCACGATAAGTATGAATGCCAGCAGAACAAATGTTACCCACTTCTCGATCTCGATCATCTTGAACGAGTCGGCATTCTGTTCGGCTATAGTCATAGCCTTGAATCCGGGCGGCAGATTGAGTCTCACAGCTTTTACAAGGCTCTCTGTGTCGGTTCCGTCTGCCGGATAGACATCAATGTGGCTGACCGAACCGCTGTCGGCCGACAGCAGTTGCCGCAACTGGGGGAGAGGCACTATGACCAGAGCAGCATCCAGCTTGTCCTCGCCTGTGCGGGTAACCCCCGACACTACGATTGTGTCCGACCTGAAATTGCCGGTTATGTTGCCCGGATTAAGCCGTTCGCGGTTTCGCGGTACAACAAGACGCATCCGATCGCCGGGTCTGATACCGGTCTGCATGGCTGTGCCGACAGAGATGACTCCGAGTGTCGATCCGAGAGTATCGGCCACAATCGGCATGCCGTCGATCACGGTAGACGAAGCCCCCGAAGTATCCATCCATCTTTGATCTGCACCGGTCACTTTCACCGCCATCTGGCCGTCGGGAGCGTCGACATAGGCTTTTGAACGCAAAATAGGTAGTGCTGTTCCCGCCTCACCGATATTGCATAGGATATCCATAAGCGGGGTCGCGTCGAAATAATTGGCTTCCTCCGACTCAATCTCGACCGGGGCGCTCAGACGTGAGAACCGGCTTTCGGCGAGTTGTATGAAGCCATTGAAAACCGAAAGGGCTATGACGACTGTTGCCGAGGCTATTGCGACTCCGGCGACCGAAATTGAAGAAATGAGATTGACGGCAGCATGACGCTTTTTGGAGAAAAGATATCTCCAGGCTATGCGCAGCTCCAGTGGGAGCTGCATATTCACTTGGCGGAATCTTCCGGATCAGTATGTCTGGGCTTGCCGAGCAGAGCGTCGATATTCTCGATGTAATCCATTGAGTCGTCGAGGAAAAACGATAGCTCTGGGGTCTTGCGCAACTGAAATCTTACAATTTGTGCCAGCTCGTAGCGTATCGTCTGCGCGCTTTTGCGTATGCTTTCAAGGACGGCCTCGCTTTTGTCTGATGGAAATACCGATATGTAGGCTTTGGCTATGCTCAGGTCAGGCGACACTCTCACGGTTGTCACCGTCACTATGCTTCCGCGTGTCTTGGCCGTCTGTTTTCTGAATATTTCACTTAATTCTTTTTGTAGAAGACGTGATATTTTTGCCTGACGTGTTGTTTCCATATTCCTGTTC
>JAIDKP010000039.1 GCA_029051445.1 Muribaculaceae bacterium
AAAGCCCGCACGACGCACTAAAATCAGCATCACTGCAAAAATGTGAAACCGATGTGGCCATTTTATACTGCATATTACACTTTTTATCCTTATCTTTGTTTAGTTTCTCAAACCGATACCATGATCGAAGTCTTAGAAAAATATTTCCCCTACATGACCGCCGAGCAAAAACAGCAGTTCGAAAAGCTCGGCATACTATATCCAGAATGGAACGCAAAAATCAATGTCATTTCCCGCAAGGATATTGACAATCTGATGACCAACCACATACTGCACTCACTCTCGATCGGAAAATTTCTCAGTCCGGTCGACGACACCACATTCATCGACATAGGCACCGGAGGAGGTTTTCCGGGCATACCTATGGCAGTGATGTACCCGCAGTGCCGTTTCCATCTCATCGATCGCATCGGCAAGAAAATCAACGTCGCTTCATCAATTGCAAAAGAAATCGGGCTGACCAACGTCACATTTCAGCATGGCGACCTGAGTGAATGCCATGAGAAGTTTGACTTCGCCATCTCAAGAGCGGTGATGAAGTTGCCTGATCTACTGAAAATCTCACGCGCCAACGTCGCCCGGCGCCAGCCACGCAACGTCTATCCCAACGGCCTGATTGTCCTCAAGGGTGGAGATCTGCACTCAGAGCTCGACGGAGTGCGAGCCGACTACCTCGAGGAAGACCTCTCGCTCTGGTTCCACGAGCCATACTTCGAGACAAAGAAACTAATCTACGTCCCATTTTAGACACGGCGGCGGTATGCTGAAAGTAAAATCATTTGAATTCAATCCGTTCGGCGAGAAGACCTACGTTGTCTTCGACCCCGCGTCACATGAGTGCGCCATCGTCGATCCCGGCATGGAGAACGACCGCGAGGCTGCCGAAATCGACACCTGGATCGCGGCCGAGGGGCTTACGGTGAAATACCTTGTAGCCACCCACCTCCACATAGACCACGTATGGGGAGTGCCCCATGTGAGAGACCACTACGATGTGAAGCTGACCGCTCATCCGGCCGACGCTTTCCTCGGTGCCATGATCGATGCGCAGGCGCAGATGTTCGGACAGCGCCGATCGCCCGGCAATCTGCGTCCCGAGATCGAGACCGCCGACGGCGACACGCTCAGCCTCGGCGACAACACTCTGAAAGTCCTGCACGTACCCGGGCACTCGCCGGGAGGCATAGCCCTCTACGCTCCGTCCGACCGGTTTGTCATCGGAGGCGACTCACTCTTCCATGGCAGCATCGGCCGCACCGACCTCTCCGGAGGCGACGCGGGCGTTTTCATCGGCAGCCTGCGCGACAAGCTGCTGTCGCTCCCCGACGACACTGTCGTTTATCCCGGCCACGGCCCCGCCACGACCATAGGCGCCGAACGGCACTCCAACCCCTGGCTAACTCGTCTGTGAGCCGGCGGCAATCAAAACGCAATCAGAAAAAATCATAATAAACCATTTATCACGCTTATGAAACTTAGCAGTTCTCTGGTGTACGCCGCCGCGATAGCACTTGCCGGATGCAGTGGCACACAAAAGGAATTTAAGTTGACATCGCCCGACGGCGATATCATGGTAAACGTCAGCGTCGACGATTCGATCACCTACTCGGTGAGCCACAATGGCCAGACAATAGTCAATCCGTCGCGCATCGCTCTTGAGTTTGCAGGAGCCGACAATATCGGCGAGGGACTCACCGGAGCCAAAGGCACCACGTCGACTATCGACCGGAAAGTCGACGCGCCTTTCTACCGTCAGGCAAGCATCGACGAGAAAGCCAACGAGCTCCGTCTTGCACTCGACGACAGCACAGCCGTGACATTCCGCGCCTACAACGACGGCGTGGCATATCGCATCGAGACTGCATACTCGACACCGCGTACAGTCGTCAACGAGACCGCACAGTTCAACCTCGCAGGTGCCCCCGAAATGCTTGTGCCGATAGTCAGGAGCTTCAAGACATCATTTGAGATGCCATATACAGCGGCTCGCCTCGACACCTTCTCGACAGCAGCCGACCAGCTCATGTTCCTGCCCGTCTACGCCGACTTCGGCGAGGGTGGAAAAGTGCTTATATGTGAATCGGATCTCGAGAGCTATCCCGGTATGTTCCTCACCGCTACCGACGGTCGCCTCTCCGGCAAATATGCAAAAATGCCCGAAAGCGTATCCTATCACCCGACACGCATGCAGGAGAATGTCGAGACCACAAAAGACCACATCGCCGAAGTGCAGGGCACACGCACCTACCCCTGGCGCATAATTGCTATTGCCGACGAAGACACAGGCCTGCCGGTCAACAACATGGTTTACCTCCTCGGAGCCGAGAACCGCATCGGCGACACCTCGTGGATCAAGCCCGGTAAAGTGGCATGGGACTGGTGGAACGCATGGGGACTCAAAAACGTGGGATTCAAGCCCGGCATCGACACACGCACCTACAAAGCCTACATCGACTTTGCGTCACAATATGGCATCGAGTACATCGTCATGGACGAAGGCTGGAGCGACCCCAAGACCGGCAACGTCCTCGAGACAATACCCGAAATAGACCTTCCCGAACTTGTTGCCTACGGTAAAGAGAAAAACGTCGACATCTGGCTCTGGATGGTCTGCAACGCTCTCGACTCGACTCTCGAGGAAGCCTGCGAGAAATACGCGAAAATGGGTATCAAGGGCTTCAAACTCGACTTCATCGACCGCGACGACCAGCTCGCCGTAGAGCGCGTCTACCGCGTTTCGGAAGCTGCCGCCCGCCACGGCATCATGCTCGACATACACGGCATGTACAAGCCCACCGGCATCAACCGCACATTCCCCAACGTCCTCAACTTCGAAGGCATCTTCGGACTCGAGCAGATGAAGTGGAGCAACCCCGACATGATGACCTACGACGTGACGTTCCCCTACATACGCATGGTGCAGGGACCGGCCGACTACACACCTGGCGGCTTCCGCAACCGCACCAAAGACAACTACGAGATCAACTACAACGATCCGCAGACCCAGGGCACACGCGCCCACCAGGTAGCTATGTATGTGATCTGCGACGCACCGTTCACCATGCTTGCCGACAACCCGTCGGAATACATGGCCGATCCCGAATGCACAAAATTCATCGCTGCAATCCCCACCGTATTCGACGAGACAGTCATTCCCGCAGGTAAAGTAGGCGAATACATCGTCACAGCGCGTCGCGACGGCGACACATGGTGGATCGCAGGCATGACCAACTGGGACTACCGCATTCTCATGCTCGACCTGCCGTTCCTCACCGAGGGTGTCACCTACACAGGCACAATGCTCTCCGACGACGTGAATGCCGGATCAGACTACACGAAATACACCATCACCGACATAACCGCCGACAGCAAGACACCGCTTGAGGTGACACTCGCCTCCGGCGGAGGATTTGTGGCCAAACTTACACCACAGAAGTAAACAACTCACCGAAATACGACCATGAATTTTCTGAAATCACTGGTCATATGTTTTCCCCTGGTTTGCGCTGCATGCGGCGCAAATGAGGGGAAAACCATATACCTGAAAGACTACCTTAACGAAGGAGACGCTGCCACCGATGCCGTGCCGGCGTTGCGTGCGGCACTCGACGACGTAAGAGAACAAAAAGCCACACGACTCGTACTCCCCGGCGGAGAACTGCGCATGCGCCCCGACAAGGCTGTGGAAAAATACCAGTTCATCTCCAACAACGACGAGAGCCTGAAGCGCATAGCATTTGACCTTGTCGGAATAGACGGCCTCACCATCGACGGCAACGACACGAAACTCCTGTTCACAGGATTTATATCTGCGTTCAACCTCGAGAACTGTCGGGACATAACTATCGAGAACCTGAGCATAGACTATACCCGCACGTTCCACTCCGAGGGAACGATCTCCAACGTATTCGACGGAGGATTCGACATCCGGTTCCCCGACGACTACAGAGTAGACCTCCACAACGGCCTGGTGCGCTTCCGCGACAGCGAAGGCACCGTCTACCCCTACGGCAGCATGCTTGAGTTTGATGTCGAGAAGCGCGAGCCCGCCTACTATGCCCACGACATATGGATATGGGGAGGTATGCCGGCCGAGAAAAACGACGACGGATCATTCCGTTTCTACGGAAAAGACAAAGTCGGGACCGTCGGCAATACGATGGTATTCGGCGCACTTGCGCGCTATAATCCCGGCTTCACCCTGGCCGACTGCAGCGGCGTGACAATACGCGATGTCGACCTCTATCATTGCTGCGGCATGGGAGTCATAGCCCAACGCAGCCGCGACATAGAGCTAAACAGATTCAACGTTCTGCCCGCCGAAGGACGCATGATCTCGATCACCGCCGATGCCACACACTTTGTCAACTGCGCCGGATATCTGCGCATGATCGACTGCACATTCAAGAATCAGAAAGACGATGCCACAAACATCCACGGCCTCTACATGGCTGTCGACTCAGTGCTTGCGCCCGACCGCATGATGGTGCGCTGGCACAACTCCGGCCAGTATGGTGTCGACTTCATCCGTCCCGGGATGACGCTCGAGCTGGTCGACAACGACAACATGACGACCTACGCGCGCCGCACGGTCAAGGATGTAAACCGGCTGAACAAAATCTACACCGAGGTCTCGTTCACCGAGCCGCTGCCCGAAGGAGTGAAAAAACGCCATGTCGTGGCAGCCGACGACGAGTATCCCGATGTCCTGATCAAGGGATGCCACTTCAGCGGAAACCGTGCCAGAGGCCTCCTGCTCGGCTCGCGCGGGCCGATCGTCATAGAAGACAACTACTTCCACATACCCGGAGCCGCGATACTCTTTGAAGGCGACGGCAACTTCTGGTGGGAGCAGTCGGGTGTCCGCGACGTCACGATACGCAACAACGTCTTCGACAACGGCAACTACGGATGCTCGTCGTGGGGCGACGCATGCATTGCCGTCGGCAGCGGCATTCCCGACAAGGCCAACAGCCGCTATCACAAAAACATCCGTGTCGAGAACAACACATTCCGTGTCTTCGACCCGCGCATCGTCAGCCTCTACTGCGTCGACGGATTTGAGTTCACACCCGACAACCGCATAGAGATGACCGACGACTACACCTATGCCCGCGAGGAGACACGCAACTTCGTCGCAACCGACTGCGACAACATCCAATTCCCACAATGACATGAATACACTGCGCACAAAAATAATGCTGGCCGCACTTGCGCTCACCACGCTTGCGACAAGTGCCAAAGTCACCCTCCCATCGGTCATGGGCGACAACATGGTGCTTCAGCGCGACACACACGTCAACATATGGGGCAAGGCCGCGCCAAAAGCCAGAGTCACCGTAACGCCGTCGTGGGACGGACAGACCTACACCACTACAGCCGACAACGACGGACACTGGACAACCAAAGTAGCCACGGGAAACGCAGGAGGCCCATACACCCTCACAATCAGCGACGGCCAACCGGTCGTACTTGAAAACATCCTGCTCGGCGAAGTGTGGATATGCGGCGGCCAGTCGAACATGGAGATGCAGGTACACGGATTCATGCACCAGCCCGTTGCCGGCGGACTGGAGGCGATACTCGACGCACCCAGCCACCCCGGCATGCGCTTCTTCACGGTAGGACGCTCCGTCTCCGACACACCGCTCGACGACTGCAAAGGGCAGTGGCTCGAGTCAACGCCCGAAGCCGTTGCCGACTTCTCGGCATGTGCATACTTTTTCGGCAGTCTGCTGAATAAAATGCTCGGAGTGCCGGTCGGTCTCATCACATCGAACTGGGGAGGCACATGCGTAGAGCCCTGGCTCAGCGAAGCCGCATTTGAAGCTGTCGAAGGTGTCGACAAAAACATCTCGCGCAGCCGCACCGGCAACCAGACCGTCGGACATCTCTACAACGGCATGATCCACCCGATCGAAAAACACACTGCCAAAGGATTCATCTGGTACCAGGGAGAGTCAAACATCGGTCATCACGACGACTATGTGAAACTGCTGTCGGCAATGATATCCGACTGGCGCGACAAGTGGGGCGACAGAGACATGCCGTTCTACATGGCGCAGCTTGCACCCTACAACTACGGCGGGGCCGAGAAAATGTCGCTGCCCATGATCATCGAGGCACAGTATAAAGTCGCCGCCGAGGTGCCGAACGTCGGGATTGCAGCCACCAACGACATAGGAAACCCGATATGCATACACCCCTCGCACAAAAAAGAGGTAGGCCAGCGCATAGCATTCCTGGCTCTGCAGCGCGACTACGGTGTGAATGGACTCCCCCTACCAGCTCCCACCTACAAGTCGATGAGTGTCGACGGCAACAAAGTAACCCTTGAATTCAACAACCTCGCTTTCGATCAGGACTGGTGGGAAGGCAACGCTTTCCACAGCTACCACGACGACCGCTACATACGCCCGCAGGGATTTGAGATTGCCGGGGAAGACCGCGTGTTCTACCCCGCCACAGGCTCGTTCGGTCACGGCAAGAATACTATCGAGCTTTACAGCGACAGTGTTCCCGCTCCCGTCGCAGTGCGTTACTGCTTCCACAACTACGTCCCCGATGCAAACGTGAAGACCGGCCTCGGCCAGCCACTCGCACCATTCCGCACCGACAACTGGCCCGTCAGCATCGACTGAACCGCCAGTAACAGCAGTCCCCGTGTCAGTGGCTAATGTACATGACACGGGGACTCTTTCTTATGCATTCGGAATCACTTTGCCTTCAGCGTGTAAACGCGGCTCGACAGTTTGCCGCCGCTGAACACCGGAATACCGACCGTCATCAGATAGTCGCCGGAGAAGCTGGACACAGTGCCCTTGCTTCCGTCAGGGCGATTGATCTCCTCCACCTCATAGGTTGCCGACGGCTCAAGTCCTTTCAGCTTCACATTGCGCATCCTCTCATTGTAGCGCGGATAGATGTCAAACGCAAAAAGCACCGCATTCTTCTTATCGTGGCTCACATATGATGTAGCCGTATGATTTCCCTCATATGGCGACACAAGACGATACTGGTCACCGTCGAGTATAATCGGTTTCAAGGCATTGTACTCCTTTACCGACTGCTTGCAGTAGGCGAGGTCATTCTCTCCGATATCATGCAGATTTATATCGAATCCCATCTTGCCCATCATAGCCACATTAACGCGGAATTTTATAGGCGACTGGCGGTGCCAGGTCGTCACGTGGGCGCACTGCACCTTCGACGGGAACACCTGCGAGTATCCCCACTGTATGAAAAGACGCTCGACCGGATCCGTGTTGTCGCTCGGCCAGAACTCCGTAAAATACTTCAGAGCCTCATAGTCGGTGCGGCCGCCGCCACCGGAGCAAAGCATCATAGGCAGGTCAGGATATTTCTCCTTTATGCGGTCAAGCACCTTGTAGAGGCCATGCACATGATCGACGTAGAGTTGCTGCTGATGCCCTTTCTCATACTGTGAATAGATATTGGTGATCGGGCTGTTGCAGTCCCATTTGAAAAAAGCGATGTCAGGATACCTGGTCATCAGGCCGTCCACGATGCCATACACATAATCCTGCACTTGCGGGTTGCTCAGATCAAGCACAAGCTGGTTGCGGAAATGATACTCCTCGCGGTTGGGAAGCGTGATCACCCAGTCCTTGTGTTTCTCATAAAGCTCCGACTTCGGATTGCCCATTTCCGGCTCGATCCACAGACCGAATTTTATACCCTGCTTATCGTCCTCCTCGGTCAGAAGGCCGATTCCGTCGGTCAGTTTGTCCTTGATCTCGATCTAGTCGCCAAGCCCCTGGTGGTCGCTGCTGCGTGGATATTTAGTTCCGAACCAGCCGTCGTCGAGCAAAAACATGTCCACACCGAGCTCCTTGGCCTCACCGATGAGAGAAATCAGTTTATCCTGATCAAAATCAAAATAAGTAGCCTCCCAGTTGTTGAGCAGAGTCATGCGGTCGCCGGTACCGTCCTTCACACGGTGATGGCGTGCCCATTCGTGCAGATTGCGGCTTGCCTCACCGGCACCGTTGCCGCTCAGAGTGAATATAAAGTCGGGAGTGCGGAACGTTTCTCCTTTTTTGAGCGTACGGCGTGAAAAATAGGGGTTGATACCGCTGATCACACGCAACTGCCCGTCGTTGTCGACCTCAAAGCAGAATTGGAAATTGCCCGTCCATGCAAGAGTGCCCACAAGCACATCGCCGTGATCCTCACTGACCGGAGCGCCGAGACCAAGCTCAAAAAACGGCGATACATGCATGTTGGCGCGCGAGCCGAGCTTTGTGTCGAGTATCTTCTTGCCGAATTTCAGCTCTTGGGTTCCGGGACGCACCTCCGTGGCCCAGTCGCCGCTGAACTCCGTCAGATAATAGGCAGGAGCATCGAAGTGGAGCATTGACGAGGCGAACTTCTCTATCTCCACTGGGGTTTTGCCACCGTTGGTTATCTCACTCCATGTCGTGATGACATCACACTTGTCGTAGGCGTCGAAATAAAGGTCGACCTTGTCGCCGTACACCTTGTCGGCGAGACTTATGACTGTGCGTGTGCCCCAGTCGGTCGGAGTCGATGTGTGCGACACATAGGTGAGAAGGGTCGACGGATTGTCGTCGGAATGGTTGACATGAAGAGCCGGCTCGAAATAGTCCTCCATGCCGTGAGTTATGTAAGCCTCCCGTCCGCCGGTCAGATTGGCATAATCGGCTTTGTCAGCGAGACGTTTGCCAAGATACGACTGATACACGCGGCCATTGTCGGCGATAGTGAAAACAAGACCGGTATTGTCGGTCTGCACGACAATCTGCCCGCCGTCGGCCGAAGCCGTCAGCGATGCCAATGCCATACACCCTGTCAGCGTTAGATTTTTAAGGAAGCCCATAAAGAGACGTTGTTGATGTGATTTTGTGATAATGTTTTTTTCTCTGAGCCAAAGATACAAATAAGATTATGAATAAAAATGCGTTTTTGGCCACACATCACATCACACCTGCAGCCGACAGGTCAGCGTCGGCTGCGGTAGTCCGGATTGCGAAGCTTGGCAAAAGCCCTGAGATACTTTCTCACCGACGATACAAGCTCCTGAGTTTCCTGAAGCATATTCACATAGACATACAGAACCGTCATCGTGCCCGCGTCACCCTCGTGAAGCTGATCCTCAACGCGGTGATAGGTCGCCGAGATTACATCCTTCAGTTCGTCGCAACGGCGTCTGAGCCCGGGTATGCTGTCGGTCGTACCCGACGAAAGCATTTCAATCACCTCTCCGAGCATACCGCCCACCATCGACCTGACGCGCTCATAGTCCTCGCCATATTCCTTAGGCAGCAGAAAGAAGTTGTTGTCGACATGCTCTTTGCATACCTCGTTGATTCGGCGAAGATTATACAGCATACCCATGCAGCAGTTGTTGCTCAGGTAAAACCATGCGCTCTTCTCTATGGCCACCTCGCGCGACACATGTCCCAGACAGAGAGTTTCCTTGCGTCTTGCGCTTTTAAGTACATCCTTCTGTTTGGTAAGATTTGACTCCGCCTTACCGAGCATACCGGCATTGTCACTGATAAACGCTGCTGTGATATCCATGTAACTCGACATCGCGAACGACATGAATTTTTGCTGCTGTTCAGTGATATACAGCATAAGCATCGGCCATATATGCTCCTTGTCATCGGTTGTGATTATAGTCTGGAAAAGCGCGTCGCCTTTGTCATTCTCAGGACGTTTACGATAGCGCCGGTTGCTTCTTATGAGCAGAACGACTGTGAGCGTGCCGAGAAGAAACATGACCCAGTGGCCTCCGTAGTGCATGGCTGTGACAATTATACCCGCACCGACAAATGCGGCTCCGGCAGTAAGAAACCACCCGCCGACAACCGAGATAACACCGGTTATGCGGAAAACGGCACTCTCGCGCCCCCAGGCACGGTCGGCAAGCGACGTGCCCATAGCAACCATAAACGTGACAAACGTTGTCGAAAGAGGCAGCTTCATCGAGGTGCCGAATGCGATCAGCGCACCGGCAAGCACAAGATTCACCGAGCCCCTCACCAGATCGAAAGAAGCACCGTTCTCCATGATCATATCATCGACATCAAAACGGCGCCCGAACCACCGGCGCACACCGGCAGGAGTCACACGCTCGACCCATGAGATCACCGAGAGAGCCCATCTCACAAGCCTGCGGGCGATGCGCGACGACCCGAACATCTCGTCACCTGCCTGCTGCGAGCTAAGACCGATAGCCGTTTTTGTCACGTTCCTGACCTTGCCGGAAGTCGACAAGGCAACAACCATCACCGCTCCGGCACCTATCAGGAAATAGACCGGAGTATTGGCCGGACCGTTCAGAGCATCCATCAGATACCCGTGAGGATCGCCCGAGCCATTGGCAACATAATCCTGATAAGAAGCCAGACCGCTCAACGGAACACCTATGAAGTTCACGAGATCATTGCCGGCAAAAGCCATAGCAAGAGCAAACGTGCCCATGAGCACGACAACCTTCAGCACATTCACACCAAGCGCGTGCAGCAATTGCATGAGCACTGTGAAGAAAGCCAGACACGACACCATTATCAGCCCCGTGTTCCCGGCGATCCATGCCTTCACCTCAGGTGTCATGAACGCAAGATCCTTGGCACCCTTAAGAAGAAGAAAATAAACAATGGCGGTAGCGCATATGCCGCCGAATATCCCGATCTTCCATTTCAGATTGCTCCGGTAGTTGAACGAGAATATCATGCGGGAGATAAACTGCACGATAGTCCCGAAGACAAACGCGATAGCCACCGACAGAAAGATACCGAGTATCACCGACAGAGCCTTCTCGGTATTCAGCAGCTGATCAAGACCTAAGTCAAGACCTCCGGCCATCTTTATCAGCGAGACAACAAAAGTCGCGCCGAGCAATTCAAACACCATCGAAACAGTAGTCGACGTAGGCATCCCGAGCGAGTTGAAGATATCGAGCAGTATCACATCCGTCACGACCACTGCCATGAAGATGCACATCAGGTCGTAAAACGAGAAATGCTCTGGCCTGAATATGCCATGACGCGCGATATCCATCATGCCGTTGCTCATCGCGGCACCGATGAAAACACCTATCGACGCGACAATAAGCACACGCTTGAAAGTAGCAGCACCGGAGCCGATAGCCGAATTAAGAAAATTCACTGCGTCATTGCTCACTCCGACAGTAAGATCAAATATCGCCAGCAAGAGCAGGAATACGACTACACAAAGAAATATTATTTCCATATCCCGTAGTTATGTCTTTAGTTACCACAAAATAACGTGCGGAACATTTCATATATATTGCAAAATCCTTAAACAATAATGAAACGTATCAGCTGTTTCCGGCAAGTTTACGGTCAAACTTCACATAGCTCTGCTCGGCAGGACTGTAATCCGGATCACCCCACAGATTGCTCGAGATCATAAGATCGGCACTGATACGGTTGCAGGCAATAGGCACATTGTGAAGACGGCACTGACGCAGAAGCATCTGTATGTCGGCTTCATGAGGCTGGGGACTGAGATCATCGATCAGAAACACCGCCAGATCAATTTCCTTCCTTACAACCATAGCTGCGATCTCGGCATCTCCGCCCATAGGACCCGAATTCATGCACTCGATGTCGGCATCTATACCGGCATCATCAAAAGCCTTCTGTATCAGACTTCCTGTTGTGCCCGTACATATCAGACGATGTCTCGACAGATACTCGGCGTTATACTTGGCCCAGTCCACCATGTCGGCCTTGCGCTGGTCATGAGCCACCAGCGCGATTGTAAGTTTCTCTTTCATAGTTTTAAATCCTTGAGAGTTTTATCCTGAAGACAAGGCCTCCTCCCGGTCGGTTGCCCACCGTGATCTCACCGCCGTGAAACAGCACGGCATTCTTCACGATCGAAAGTCCGAGTCCGGTTCCGCCAGCCGCACGCGAGCGACCCTTGTCTATACGATAAAAACGCTCAAAGAGGTGAGAAAGATGTTCAGGATCTACACCAATTCCATTATCCGACACCTTCACCACAATATTTTTTTCATTCCTGCTTACCTCCGCGACAGATATCTCGCTCCCGCCGCTATAGGATATCGCATTATCTATCAAGTTTCTGAATATCGATGTCAACAACGACATATTACCGGTCATCCTCACCGGCTCCATAAAATCATTTTTTATCACAATACCTCTGGCAGCTGCAAGCGGCTCGGCATCGGTCACTACCTCAGCCACAATACCGGCAAGGTCGACACTCTCCTTTCCGATAGCCGCACCGCCATCGTCCATACGGGTTATCAGCGACACATCGTCAAGTAGCCGTTTGAGCCGCTCGGTATTGGCCAGACAACGCTGTAGAAATTCCTCCCGCTTCTCCTCGCTAATCCCCCGATGCGCCAGCAGAGTCTCCAGACACACCTGTATCGAGGCGACCGGAGTTTTCAGCTCATGGTTTATATTGTTGGTGAGCTGCTTCTTTATACGCTCCTTCTCACGTTGCTCATGCATCGCCGCGGCATGCTCGCGGTCACGGTCGGCATTGGCCTGCTGAAGCCGCGCATACAGTCTCACGATATGATTGGATATTTCTCCGAGTTCATCATGAGGAAAAGACTCCACGTCCGATATGCGCTCACCCTTCTCCGCCTTCTCCGCAAAACGGCTCAGCCGCGTGACATTCTCGCCGATGCTACGTGTACCGAAAAAACCGATCACACACATCAGCAGCGTGATTACGCCTGTCACCCACAGAAATTCGGTATCGGCCTTCAGCAGATCGATAAGCGATACCGAATAAGGCACCGCCGTACGCACTACCGTACCGTCAGAGCCACGACGCGCCGAGTAAAAATAAGTATTGTCGTTCAGCTTGCTGTGACGGCGCAGCGTATATCCGCTGCCGCGTTTCATTGCCAGAGCTATCTCCCAGCGGTCAAGATGATTGTCGCCTGGCAGAGAGTCTATCGTATTGTCATAGACCATACTGCCGTCGCTCCCGATGATACTCACACGCATATCCTCGTGCGGACTCACCTCATGCAGACGCATCTCGCCGATCGTTTTTCCCTCGGCGAGCTCATTGAGGATATAGGTATTCACAAGTTGCAGCTGCGAGTTCAGTTCATCGGCTTTAAACGACTTCTCCCTGTGATACTGAAACGACAGGAAACACCCCACCAGCACAAGCGAGTATCCCACCAGCCCCAGAAACAGACGGCGACGGTAGCTGAGACTATTCCATAAATCCGTAGCCATAGCCCGAGCGCGTCACTATGTTTTTTGCATATGGACCGATCTTGCCGCGTATGCGCGTGATATTCACATCCACTACACGGTCGAGCACCACGACCTCATCAGGCCATATATCCCTTATCAGCTCATCGCGGGAGAATATATGCCCGCGGTGCGACAATAGCTTGAGCAGTATCTCAAACTCCTTGCGCGGCATCTTCACCTCCTCGCCGTTGACCATGCAAACCTTCTTTGACAGGATCACCGTAAGACCCTGATATGATATTTCGTCGGCCTTCTCAGCCTCCACCTGGCCTGCACGGCGGAGCACCGTGCGCACACGCGCAAGCACATTCCTGACCGAGTAAGGCTTCACGATATAATCGTCGGCACCGAGATCAAGACCGCCGATCATATCATCTTCCGAATCCTTGGCCGTGCAGAAGATTATAGGCACACCCGCAGTCGACTGATTGCTCTTGAGGATCCGCGCAAGCTGTGTCCCCGATATCTCCCCCATCATTATGTCGAGCAATATCAGGTCATAGCGTCCGACATCAAGCGTCAGCACCTCCTCGGCGCTATAGGCCACATCCACAGCATAGCCCTCCGCTTCAAGATTAAACCGCAGCGCCTCGCACAGCGTCTCCTCGTCGTCAACCACAAGTATCTTTTTCATATCGCGTTGCATATATCATTACAAATATACACTTTAACAGCGACATAGTCCCTTCCCCCGCCTAAAGTTTAATAAAACCTTAACATCGCCTTATTTCTCGGCATCAAAACCGGCGGCGCGCACGGCGGCGATCACATCGTCGGCATTGTGCTCTCCCTCGACAGTGGCCTTGCCGCTCGACAGATTCACGTCGACCTGCGTCACACCCTTGACACCACTGATACTTTTTGTCACTGTCGCCTGACAATGAGGGCAGTTCATACCCTTGATAACATACTCCTTAATCATATTTCCTGTAATTCTATGTTTATTGGTAATCCGTCTTACAAAAGCGGCGAGCAGCAAAGCCACCAGTATCACCGAGCAGCCGGTCGAAAAGACTCCGAACTCATGAGTCGCATGACAGGCGCCCCCCTTCATGCCACCGAGCGCAAACCAGCCCGAAGGCAGGATATAGTCTATCATCAGACCGAATGCAACAGCTCCGGCCACAATCGACAGAAGATAGATCACTGCCGACCTACGCCCCATCTCGCGCGAGATAAGCGTGAACGATGCGAAATTTGCAGCCGGACCGGCCATCAGAAGCACCAGAGCCGTACCGGGCGACAACCCTTTCAGCACAAGCGACATGGCGATAGGTATAGAGCCGGTAGCACACACATACATCGGTATCGCAATCACGAGTACGGCAAGCATCGACAGGATCGGTGTCCGGCCGAGCATTGAAAAGAAATCCTCCGGCACATACACAGTGATCAAAGCGGCGATAATGAGGCCCGCGACAAGCCACCCGCCTATGCTGCCGACAAGGTCGAGGAATCCGTATTTCAATGCCGAGACACACTTACCTCCGAACCCCACCGGACGCTCGTCGGATGCCACAGAGCAAGCCACAGCCACATCGCCGTCTTTTTCAGCCTTACCAACGGCAACACCGCCAAACACCGCCGTGACAAGCGCGGCAACCGGACGAACGACCGCAAACGCCGGACCGAGAAGCGACCAGGTGGCCGCGATACTGTCGACACCCGTCTGCGGAGTAGCGATCAGAAACGAGGTCGAGGCAGCGCGGGAGGCTCCGTTGCGACGCATCGCAATCGCCGTCGGCAGAACGCCGCATGAGCAAAGCGGAAGCGGCACACCGATAAGCGCCGACTTCACCACAGCCTTCCATCCGCGCCCCGAGAGATGCCGGGCAAACGTGTGCTGCGGTATGAACGCATGCATCACCCCGGCTATAAGGAAGCCCAACAGTATGTACGGCGACATCTCGTTGAGCATAAACAGCAAAGAATTTATCAGTTCCATGATTCCATACTTTTTACAGCCGTAAAATTATGGCAATCCTCCCATACACTGATACCTGCCGCATTAAAAATTGATAACCGTATGCACCTCTGCAACCCGATTGCAGGACTTAAGTTTAAATAAAATAGCTAACTTTGGAAAAAATAACAACTCCACACCGACATGCATAATTCCCCCGACGAAGTTCTGAATAACGCCGGAATAAAGCCGACTCCAAACCGCATACTCGTCATCCGTTCACTGCTGGCTGCCGAATCACCGCTGAGTCTTGTCGAACTTGAGAAAGACCTCCAGACACTCGACCGTTCGAGCATCTCGCGCGTCCTGGCGCTTCTGCTTGAGCATGGTGCGGTTCACGCCATGGAGGACGGAAAAGGAATTACAAAATACGAGATCTGTCATTGCGACCACCATTGCTCGGCTGCCGACATGCACGTCCATTTCTACTGCGAGAAATGCGAAAAAGTATTCTGCTTTGAGGACATAAACGCCCCATGCATCAAGCTGCCCGACGAGTTTCTTGTCAGCTCTGTCAACTACATGCTGAAAGGCATCTGCCCCGACTGTCGTAAAAACAGTCAGTGACAGATGCCCGCTTTCTGACGAAAAAGTTGGTATTATAGTCCCAGCTCCTTCTTCCAGTTCTGTAGCTCTTTTTTAGACACTCGGTTGAGCAGACGGCCTTCCTGCCAGTCGATATCGGGATATTGCTTGCGTAGATTGTCGACACAAGGCTTTACGGGGCTGCCTCCCGAAGTGGCGAAGCATATCACCTTTTTCCCCTTCAGATCGTGGCTCTCCACAAAGGTGTTGATAATCGTCGGAGCCACATACCACCATATCGGGTACCCCAGAAACACTGTGTCATACTCGTCCATATCCGCCACCTCACCCTTTATGGCAGGCCGCGAGGAAGCATCCTTCATCTCCACAGTGCTGCGGCTGTTTTTGTCAGTCCAGTCGAGATCGGCCTGCGTGTAAGGTATCTCGGGAGTTATTTCATACAGAGTCGCGCCCATTACGTCAGCCAGGTCCGCAGCAACACGTCGGGTTGTGCCCGTGGCCGAGAAATATGCTACAAGCACCTTGTTTCCACTGTTTTCCGCCATAATTTCATTCTTCTTTTGCTGCGCGCACGATGTCATCGACATAACGGCAGCCACAGCTGTGATCACAATTGTTTTTAGTCTCATAGTCACTTGATTTTTCTGATTATTCTTGCAGGATTCCCGGCCACGATACAGTCTGGTGGAACGTCATGAGTGACAACACTCGCAGCGCCGACCACACTGTTTTCTCCGACTGTCACCCCCGGCAATATAGTTGCTCCGGCTCCGATCCATGCCCTGCGGCATATGTGCACCGGCTTGCAGGTTATCACCATGCGGTTTTCAAGATCATGATTGTTGGAGATCAGTTGCACGTTGGCGGCAATCTGGACATCGTCATCGATCATTATGCCTCCCGCCGCCATCATCAGGCAACCCGGCATTATTATCACACGACTGCCTATACTCACCTCATGGGCTCTGACAACCGTCAGAGGAGTCTGCACACGAGTCCCGTCGCCCATCACGGGAAACACCTCATGCAAAAGCCGGTCATACTCGTCTGTTCCCGGCATAGTATGGTTGAGCCTGAAAACCTGGCGGCTCAGCTCGGCCGCTCTCGCAAGCTCCTCATCGCTCTGGTTGGCGCAATCTATTCTTTTTTCTTCCATAATTCACTTTTTTCCGTCTACAAAGTAACTACACCTTATCCTGCTGTCAATTACACTTTTTACAGAAATGCTTACCGTTTTCCCTTATCCACGACCGCCCTATTGATATTACTTGTATATTTGCATGACACAGTAATAACCCCGACAAAAAATGATATACCGCACATTAGGTCGTACAGGCATTAGCGTAAGTGCCATCGCGCTCGGATGCGAAGGTTTCATGCACAAAACCAAAGCCGAAATCAAAGCCGACTTCGACTATGCCATAGCAAAGGGAATAAACTTCATCGACATCTACTCGCCCAACCCCGATCTGCGCCGCAACATAGGAGCGGCTCTTGCCGGATACCGCGACAGGTTTATCATACAGGGACATCTCTGCACCGTGTGGGAAGATGGTCAGTATCTGCGCACACGCGACATAGCCAAGATCATGCCCGCTTTCGAGACACAGCTTGCCGAACTTGCGACAGACTATCTCGACATAGGCATGATCCACTACGTCGACAGCGAGGAAGACTTCCACAAAGTTTTTGACACTGAGATTATCGATATTGCCTGCCGCCTGAAAGCTGAAGGGCGGATCCGCCACATAGGCATGAGCAGCCACAACCCTGTGATTGCGCGCAAGGCAGTGGAGACAGGCCTTGTCGACGTACTTCTTTTCTCGATAAACCCCGCCTATGATCTGCAGCCGGCCGATGTAAGCATCTACGACATGTTTGAGGATGCGACCTATGCCGAAAGCCGCCATAACATCGATCCGGAACGCGAGGCGCTTTATGAGATCTGCGAAAGTAAAGGCATAGGCATCGATGTCATGAAAGTCTACGGCGGAGGAGATCTGCTCAGCAGCACCAACTCGCCGTTCGGCAAAGCCATGACACCGTGCCAGGCCATAGAGTATGCGCTGACACGACCGGCAGTAGCCGCCGTCATGCTCGGATGCAAAGACACCGGCGAGATAGCCGAGGCATTGCACTGGTGCGAAGCGACAGCCTGTGAACGAGACTACACGGAAATACTCTCAGGTCTTGACCGTTTTTCCTGGCAGGGGCACTGCATGTACTGCGGACACTGTGCCCCATGTTCTGCCAGAATCGATATCGCGGCCGTCAACAAATTCTACAACCTCACCGTAGCGCAAGGCGAGATTCCCGAAACCGTGCGTGAACACTACAAAGCTCTGCCCCACCACGCATCGGAGTGCATCGCCTGCGGTGCCTGCGAGAAGCGTTGTCCATTCGGAGTGGAAATTATTAATGGCATGAAACTTGCATCCATGAGATTTGGTTATTAATTTTACACCATCACAATTTTTGACACAAAAATTATGCAGACAACCCTAAAACTCCAGTCACTGCCATTCAGCAGTGCAAGAACATATCTTGCGGCAGCCGCATTTATCGTCGGCAATATCGTTTTACCGCAGTTGTTCCACATGATTCCCCAGGGAGGTGTCACATGGCTTCCAATATACTTTTTCACACTTGTAGGAGCCTATATGTTCGGCTGGAGAGTCGGACTCATCACAGCGATCGCTTCGCCGCTTGTCAACTCGCTTCTTTTCGGCATGCCGCTTATGGGAGCGCTACCCGCGATCATGCTTAAATCATCTGTTCTGGCCATAGTGGCAGGCTATGCGGCAAACCGGTGGCACAAAGCCACTCTCGGCACACTTATCGCAGTCGTGCTCAGCTATCAGGTGCTCGGTACTCTCGGCGAGTGGGCGATCAAAGGCGACTTCTTCCTCGCCTGCCAGGATTTCCGCATCGGCATTCCCGGAATGTTATTGCAGATACTCGGCGGATGGGCCGTGATAAACCTGCTTATCCGCAAAAAATAACAACACAACTCATCTTTTTATCCCTAAGGGAGCCGCACATGACGCGATGTCACTGCGGCTCCCAACTTTTTCATATCTCCACCTGTGATATGAGTTTTATCTCACTCTGTAAGCTCACCGGCTATGATACGCGACACCTCGGCGATGATTGCTGCGGTTTCATCCATGCTGTAAGCCGAATCTGATACAAACACCGCAAGCGAGTAGCGGCGGCCGTCGGCAAGACGCACATATCCGCAGTCGTTTATCCCTATCAGACGCCCCTGACTGTTACGGTCGCCGGTGCCTGTCTTGTGACCGGCGGCTGCACCCGGCGGCAGACCTGCCACAATGCGGTCAATACCGGTCTCACACGTCTCCATCATTTCGGCAATCGACATATACTCCGGTGCCGCATGACGCATCTCAGTATAAAATCGATCAAGCAGCATTGCCATCTCAACCGGAGTCGACCTGTTGAGATAACACAGATAGATATCGGCATGCATCTCATCTTCGGTTGATTCGATTACGATATTCCCATATCCGAGCTCCTTCATCAGGCTGTCGGCTACCGCAGGGCCACCGATCATCCTGAAAAGAATATCACATGCATTGTTGTCGCTCTGCTGCACCGAATACCTGAGCAGCTCATCAATCGGCAGCGACATGTCAACAGCCCCATAACGGTCACGCATAGGGCTGTAGGTGTCAGGTTTCATCTCATCGCGGTTCACACACACACTGTCGGAAAACGTTTTGCCATTCCTGAGACAGAAATCAGCCACAGCCAGTGCCTGCGGAAACTTGTAGACACTCAGCATCGGGAAATCGCGGCGGCCGTTCACTGCCACTGTGTCACATCCGTCGATTATAAGTCCGATTCCGATACGGGCATCCTTTCCGCTCACAAACTCGTCCAGACGACGCTGAAGGTGCTCATATCGCCTGTCGGCGGCCACACCCCTGACACTGCACCACAATGCCACCACCGCCACACAAATCCATAGTACCGTAAATTTACGCATCTTTTTATTCTACCTTACGTTATACAGCTTTCCTCCTATCACATATGTTCCCTTTGCAAGCCCCTCCATCGCCGACGAGAACGCCACGCCGCGTTTGACAAGTACACCACCGAGCGTGTAGACATCGACAATGCCGTTTCTGCTGTCTCCCTTCACATCGCCTATAGCACCGGTAAGATCATCATCATTACCGTCATCATCCTTAGGAGTCACGACAATATCCACAGGAATACTCCTTACCGTAACTACTCCGTCCGACACTTCCGCATAAACCCCTTTAGTCGTCTTTCCGAATGTAAACACGCTTCCCTCACGGTTATAGTCGATACCTTCCGAGAGAGGAAGATCACCCTCCCCGGCCCATCTTACCGATAGTCCGCCGGATACCATCGTACCAAGATCAATCACACATCCGTCAACCAAGTCTAACTTCAGCGGCTCCTGACCGCCGGCATCTATGCCGACGACACCTGACAGTGCAGCCGGAACGACAATCGATCCGGGAAGCAGACAATTGCCCGACAGATCAACAGACTCAAGTCTTTCAAGATTGTCATAAAGGACAAAGCCTGCCACACCTGCCGACTTTATGGCAATACCGGATATATGCTCCGGGTAATCGCATAGCAGAGTGCAACGGCCTTCTCCGCCGGTGTCACCGAGACTGACCGACACACTCCCCTGCTGACCGCTCACAACACTGCCGCCGCACATGACACGACACGCACCATTCAGCGCGACCACAACGAGCCTGTCGCCGTTGGACCGACCTACGAACTCAATATCAGCCACACGGCGCGTCACGGCTCTGACAATATAGAGTCTGGCATCCTCATCCGACACCGCCACATCATATAGCGGGTTTTCATTCAGTACAGGAGGTAGAGCACTGTAGGTTCCGGCCTCAACACGTGCCAGATCCCATTTCCATTCTGCCACGATATCCGCCTCACTATCACCACCGACAATACCGTCAACAACAAAACCGACTGCGGGTATCATAACCTCATCATCTTCTATAGTATTGCTCTGAGCCTTTACAGTGACCTTGCGTGGCCCGACAGTAATCGTGCGCTCCCCATTGCCTTCAAACTCGATGCCCGGAGCCGACGCGGCTACTGTCACCTCACCGACACCAACCGGAATAATCCTTGTCCCGTCGATTTTAAGCACCGACTCATCCGACGAGCGATAGACAATATCATATCCCTCTGCAACCACAGCATCGATCTCGGCCATATCGACAGGATCGTCACCATAACATAGCGACACAGTCAGTTCCGGAAGCACAATCTCCGGCGCGGCCTCGACCGGAGCCATTGTTCCATAGACAAACTCCAGCCCTCGCCCTTCTGCTCCGGTTGCATATCTTATTGCCCAGTCATTCCCCGCGTCATCCTTGACCCTGACACTCTCCATATGCGCCTCCTTTATCAGAAGCTCTTTTATCTGTTCCTCTGTCATGCAGTCAGAGCTGTAGGCGATGGAGCCATCTTCGCCGACGTTTACAGCGATAGTGACCGGCATTATACACAACCTGCGCTCCCGCCCTATAAGTTGTTTCCCGTCGGTCTCCGCTCCCGTCATCGCTGTTATAGTCACAATCCCCGCTTTGTGGAATTTAACAGTCGTTCCCTCTACTGAAGCGACCGACTGATCAGAACTTTCATAAACCGGATTATCAAGACTGCACAAACCTGTATAATCCCTTAGATCAATCTTGCCGACAGCAAACGACACCGGCGGCAGATAACCCAATATCTCGGCCGGCACCCCTTTAGGCGATGTCGACCCGACCGTCGCATTTGGATCACGTGAAATCTTGACCGAGGGTTTTATATCCTTAAACGCCTGGCAAGTATTATCATAGGCGATCGTCACGTTGTCCTCATCATCAACACCGATCAGAAGCCCCTGTTTAGGACGCTCAATTGTAGCCCAGACGATTTCAGATACCGACATCCCCGAAAAAGCGCTCACGGCAATATCCTGCGGAGAACCGCTAAACCACACTCTCGAAACCGACGAATCATAAAACGCATGTCCCTGAATCGTATTTAACGACAATGGCAAAACAACTTCCTTAAGCCCGGCGGCATGTCCCTTGCCACATTCCATAAACGCCTCGTTCTCGATTTTGTCAAGACCGGCGTTCATAAAAATTCCCGAGTCCAGACAAGCCCCTTTGAACCCATATGAATTCACAGTCTTTACTGTCTGAGGGAAAGCCATATAAGACAGTCCTGCATTCTGGAACGAGAATCTTGGGATCTCCGTGATACCCGATGGAAGAGACACCCTACGCAACTGTATGGCATCCTGAAAAATACGTTCCTCTATCTTTACCCCATCCGGAATTATAACCTCCGTCAGATACTCGGCACCCCTGAAAGCGCTAAGGCCTATTGATTTCAATGTCGGCGGCAGAGAGATCGTCTTGATCTTTGATTTGGCGAATGCGCTTCCACCGATAGCCGTTACCGTAAAGATTTCTCCGTCAACTGATATCACACTCGGAACAATCGCCGAGTCCTGGTTATAAGCCACATTGATGTTTTCATACAGATCGACAGTCGCCTGAGCAGAGACAACTGCTGCAGTCTTTGACTGACGGTCTATTTCAAACCAGAGATCACCGACATTCACCCTTTCGGCATATGCATCCACGACCACAGATATAAACGCCACTGCAGCCAGCATATGTCGTCTAACGCTTAAAAAGCTAAATTCCATTATACAAGATTGTTTACATTTCATGATATTTATTCAAATTTAACCAAATACTTCTGGCGTGTCATAATTGACACACTCTTTAGATGTTTTTTAACATTCAGCCGGTTCAATACTAAGCGACATCACTGTTCCGCACATATTGTTGAAGGTCTTTTTCCGAATATTCCTATTTTTGTAATTAGAAGAAAAAGGCATATAGCACCGCACAACCCTAAAAGACATATTCTATCATGCCGATGTGGAATCCATGGCACGGTTGCCATAAGATAAGCGAAGGATGCAGGCATTGTTACGTCTATCGTGAGGATGCAGCTTTCGGAACACCCGTTTCTACAAACGAGATACGCAAGACTACATCATTCAGCCTCCCGCTGAGACGTGACCGTAGTAAAAACTGGAAGTATCCGTCCGGCACTGAGTTTGCCC